>USPE01000225.1 GCA_900556545.1 uncultured Peptococcaceae bacterium
TCTGGAGGGCCTGATTGATTTCTGCGCATACCGGTTCTGCACCGCCCATCATGCGCAGCATATTTTCTGCTTGCTGTTTGACAGGCAGCGGATTGAGATTGGTAGGGTTTCCGTCAAACCAGCCCATATAACCGGCAAAAATGCCTCGAACCGACCAACTGACGGTGCCATAGTGTTCTTCCAGATAGGGCAATGACTGCAAATGGGCCGGCAATGCTATCTGTTCTGCCAGTTCATCAACGGTTTTTCCCTGGGCCATGCCTTGCAGTGTCTGCTGCAGAACCGATTCCAGGGCATTGCGATAATTTTTTAATGTTTCTTCAATTTGTGCCTGCCCCTGAATGGCATAGCCATGTCCGGGCAGCAGTACCTCCGGCTGATGGGCGCGGATGCGGTCTAAACTGTCAATCCATGCGGCCACGTCCCGGTATTGACTGCCGCGGATCGCAGACAGATTTGGCCAGCAGGGGTAGAAGTTATCTCCGCAGCACAGTACCTTTTCCTGAGGAAGCCAGATAAAAATCTGATCGTCGGTTTCGCCTATTGCGGAAACCAGCTGCAGCTGCACACCGTCAATTTCTCGGGTAACGATATCGTCGGTGTAAAGGGTTGTGGGCGGCAAAAATGCGTAGGTACCTTCGCCGCAGCTATGGCCTTCTCTCGGCCCCAGGCCTTGGGTAATCAGCGCTTCGTCACTGAGCTGGTAGCCAAACTGTCGGCTGCCGCGCAGCTGTAAAACCGGATTGATGATATTGGTGTGTTTTAAAACAGGATGCTTTGGTGCAAAGGCGATAACTTCTTCAGCAGTGTCGGCAAAAGCCTGTCCGCCGCCGCGGTGGTCCGGGTGACCGTGGGTATAAATAATGGTTTTTATCGGTTTGGCGGTATAGGCAGAAATCGCTGCTTTTAATGCCTGCGCTCTGACATCGCTGTCTAAGGTGTCGATTAAGATGCAGGACTGGTTTCCTTCAATAAGGATCACATTGCTGTGCCCGTATCCGGTAAAATAGTGAATTCGATTACTGATGGTCAGTACTTCTTTTTTGAAAGTGCGGGCAGCATAGTCTTTTAATGTTTGAGCGCCATTGGAAAGTAACATGGGGCATCCTCCTTTATGACTTTTACAATTATCTATTTTTAACTGATACTGTTATCATACCGACAAATAGTTTTGTTGTAAAGTAGGCACTTTTTGGTAACTACTTGTAAAATAAATCTTGTACTTTAAATTTTTATGATGTAGAATATAATTGATTTGAATATGTAGAATAAATTGCGCAAGCTTTTGTTGGGAGTGAAAGCGGTATGGTATTTTCCAATCTGATTTTTTTGGGAATTTTTTTACCGATTGTGTTGGGCAGTTATTATTTGGTTTATGCAGTCTGCAAAAACGTATCGGTGCTGAATGTTATTTTGTTGGCGGCATCGTTATTCTTTTATGCCTGGGGTGAGCCTGTTTGGGTGATTGTGCTGGCTGCTACCGCTTTGCTGGACTATTGGAACGGGCGGCGCATTGCGGTTTATAAAGGAACCTGGAAAGCCAAAGCTGCTTTGTTTACGTCCATTTTTATTGATTTGGGTATCTTGTTTTGCTTTAAGTATCTGGTTTTTGCAGTGGAAAGCATCAATCAATGCTTGTCCTTGGCGCTGCCGGTGCCTTCACTGACATTGCCTATTGGGATCTCTTTTTATACGTTTCAGTCCTTATCGTATTTGCTGGATTTATATTGGGGCAAGGTAGCGGTGCAGACAAAGTACAGCAATTATCTGCTGTATTTGTCCATGTTTCCTCAGCTGGTGGCGGGGCCTATTGTACGGTACAGTGATATTGCTGCCCAGCTGCAGCAGCGGGTGCTTACGCTGCATGGTTTTTGTTACGGCGCAGGTCGGTTTATGTGCGGATTGGGCAAGAAGGTTATTTTGGCCAACTATGCCGGAGAATCGGCCGTATTGCTGCTGGACGGCAACATGGATCAGCTTTCGGTTGCGGGGGCCTGGCTGGGAATTTTGCTGTACGCCTTCCAGATTTATTTTGATTTTTCAGGTTATTCGGATATGGCCATTGGTTTGGGGCGCATGTTTGGATTTGTGTATCAGGAAAATTTCCGCTATCCTTACTTATCCTGCTCTATCACCGAATTTTGGCGGCGCTGGCATATTTCGCTGGGATTCTTTTTTCGGGATTATGTTTATATTCCTTTAGGTGGAAACCGTCGCTTTCAGCTGCGCAATATTATGGTGGTGTGGGCGTTGACCGGATTATGGCATGGCGCCAGCTGGAATTTTGTTTGCTGGGGGCTTTATTATGGGTGTCTGCTTTTGCTGGAGAAAACCTGGCTGCTTTCTTTTTTTCGTCGGCATACCGGTTGGGGATGGTGCTGGACGGCGGTAGCCGTTTTAATTGGCTGGTCTGTTTTTTATTATACTGACCTTAGTCAATGGCTGCAATTTTTCTGCACATTGCTGGGGTTGGCGCCCGGCAGTTCCTGGCTGGATTTACGTACACACAGCGTATTGCAGCAGTATGCCCTGTTATTGCCTGTATTGGCGCTGGCATCTACCCCTGTTCCGGCACAGTTAATGACCAGGCTGCAAAAACGACAGCGATTGTTTTCTGCTGTACAGGCAGCAGGCGTTTTACTTTTGGGTGTAGTGTACTTGATTTTATTGGTGGGACAAAGTTACAATCCTTTTTTATATTTTCGTTTTTAGTAGGTGAATACAATGAGGCAAAAAAATCAGTATGGTGTGCTTTTTAGTTTTTTGATATTTATAGTTTGCTGTGTGTTATTGGCAGCGGGAGCTATGCAAAACCCGCAGACAGTGTCACAGCAGGAGAATCGATTATTACAATCGAAACCGATATTTTCGGCAGAATCCTACTTGTCCGGCGCATATTTTCGGCAGTGGGAATCCTATATCAGCGATCATATTTTGCACAGGGATAAGCTGCTGCAGCTGTCGGCGCAAATTGAACAGGGGATGGGCTGCTCTTTTGGCAGTGCTGCGCAGATTATTGAAACCGGTGCGGATATAGGCGTTTCGGAGGATAAGGACGGAGCGGAGCCAGCGCCGCAGACAAGAGAGCAGCTGCTGGTGCTGGAAGACCGATTGTTGGAGCTGTATACTCATGATACCCGGCAATGTGCTGCTTATGCTGCCGTTTTAAATGGGTATGCCCGCTGGCTGCCGGAACAAATTGAATTTTATCATATGTTGATTCCTATGGCGGTGGCTTTTTCTGAGGAAACTTATCAGCAAGTATCGGACGATCAGCAGCAGGCCATTGCCGAAGTCTATCAGCAATTGGATGAACGCATTGGGACGGTAGATGTGTATCATGCGCTGGAACAGCATCAAACAGAAGATATTTATTTCCGCACCGACCATCATTGGACAGCGCTGGGCGCTTATTACGGCGCAGAGGCTTTTGCTGAACAAGCAGGCTGGACATTGCCGGCATTGGAAAGCTATGAGATGTATACGATGGATTCCTATCTGGGACAACTGGCGCTGAATCATCTTACACCGCAGCTGCAGCAGCATCCGGAATCTTTAATCTATTATCTGCGTCCCGGACATAATCAAAAAAGTACCATGTATTTCTATGAAAACGGACAAACCAAATCTTTTACAGCGCCGATGATTAATATTGACTTTAATCAGAAGAAAGCGGATTACGGGATTTTTATCAGCGGCGATTATCCTTATACGGTGATTGAGGGAGAGGCCAAGAACGGAAGGGTGCTGGCGGTGGTGAAAGATTCCTATGGCAATGCATTGATTCCTTGGCTGACAACCGGTTATGAGCGGATTGTGGCCATTGATCCGCGTACCTGTCAGGAGAATTTGCAGCAGCTGTTAACCCAGTATCAAGTTACTGATTTTCTGCTGTTGGATTATGTAAAAGTAACAATGACAGCGGCCTATGGGCAGCAATTAAAAGCATTATT
>USPE01000226.1 GCA_900556545.1 uncultured Peptococcaceae bacterium
TACCACGCCCGCGACAAAAAGGCTATAGAAATCTGAAAAGTTTCATGGCTTCTTCAAAAACTGCATTTTTCTCCGTTTTGCACAAACGGTTTTTGAACAAAACCAGGATGTCTACCCGATGTCTACCCGCCGAAACGCCTGGGGCGCAAGGGTTTGCGGGTTTTCCGAGAGGGCCGCCGTCTACCCTTCCGTCTACCCAATTTTTCGCGCCGATTCTTGAAATGCCTGCCATTGCTGCGAAAATTTTTGAAATTTCCGAAAATATATGGGGGTACGATATCGCCTATTTGACCCGTTTTTGCAACATTTTCTCCGTTTTGCACAAAGGCAGGATTTTGACGGACGCCCTCCTCAACGAGCTGACGTGCATAAACAAAAGAAAATCGCGCCGAAACGCGGAAAAATATACGATGCCGCAGAACCGGAAACGGAAATTTCAGAAAGGAGAGTAACATTATATGAAAAAGTTACTCGCTCTGGTGCTGGCGTTGGTCATGTCCATGTCCCTCGTCACCATCAGCAACGCAGCTTTCAAAGATGCCGACAAGATCGACTACAAGGAAGCTGTTGACGTCATGAACGCCGTTGGTGTGTTCGTTGGCGATGAAAAGGGCAATTTCAATGCCAAGGAAAACCTGACCCGTGAGCAGGCCGCGAAGATCATCGCGTACCTCGAGCTCGGCTCCAAGGCTGCTGACGCCCTCCCGGGCGGCGCTACCTTTACCGACGTGGCCTCCCCTCGCTGGTCCGCCGGCTTCGTCGGCTACTGCGCGCAGCTGCTGCATGGCAGGGAACACATTATTTTTGTAATACTGCGCCCGTTCTTCAATATTTTCTTCATGATCTCTGGTATTCATCACAATGGCAGACAAAGTTTCCGTTCTTTTATACAAGCAGCCGGCCAGCGCAGCAATCTTCTGAATCAAGCTTTCCTGCATGGTGCAGTCAGCATCGGCAAGAACCGTTTTCAGAGAAATTGCCGTTTCGCTCAACTCTTTCAGATATTTGGATACAGCTGGAATGATATCTTTTTTGCTCATCTCCAGCATAGTCAGCGCTTCAATGTGCAGCACTTTACAATAGTTATCCAGCAGAATTTCGCAACGGGAATGCAGTTCTTCCGCGGTATAAATGCCGTGCTTGGTAAACAGGGTAATATTTTTTTCGTCCACCAGATGCGGGATGGTATCGGCTGTGTTTTTCAGGTTTAATAATCCCCGTTCTTCCGCTTCCCGCACCCATTCATCGGAGTAGTTATTGCCATTAAAAATAATCCGTTTATGTTTTGCCATAATCTCCTGAATCAGCTCTTTGGCTTTGGCTTCTACATCCTGCGCACCTTCCAGCTGATCCGAAATATAGCTGATCGCATCGGCCACAATGGTATTCATAACGATGTTGGGCTCAGAAAGGGAAGAAGAAGAGCCCAGCATACGGAACTCAAATTTATTTCCGGTGAAAGCCAGCGGCGATGTCCGGTTTCTGTCGGTAGTATCCTTCTGGAAGCTTGGCAGTACTGTAACGCCGGTTTCCATATTCTGTGCTGTTCTTGGCTCATATTCAATGCCCTTTTCGTAACATTCCAGAATATCGGTCAGCTCATCGCCCAAAAAGACGGAGATAATCGCCGGCGGTGCTTCATTGGCTCCCAGACGATGATCATTGCCGGCAGTGGCTACCGATACCCGCAGCAAATCCTGATATTCATCCACCGCTTTTATAATAGCCACCAAGAGCAGTAAAAACTGAATATTTTCTTCCGGCTTTTTGCCGGGACTCAACAGATTTTCGCCGGTATTGCTGGACATGGACCAGTTGTTGTGTTTACCGGAGCCATTCACACCGGCAAAAGGTTTTTCATGCAGCAGGCAGGACAAATCATGTCTCCGCGCCACATCTTTTAAGGCTTCCATGGTCAGCTGATTGTGGTCAGTAGCAATATTGGTGGTGGTGAAAATAGGAGCCAGCTCATGCTGCGCCGGTGCAACTTCATTGTGTTCAGTTTTGGCCAGCACGCCCAGTTTCCAAAGTTCCTGGTTCAAATCCTCCATAAACGCTGTGATTCTTGGCTTAATTGCCCCAAAGTAGTGATCTTCCAGCTCCTGTCCTTTTGGCGGTTTGGCGCCGAATAACGTACGGCCGGTAAACAGAATGTCTTTTCTCTTGTAAGACACTGCCCGATCTACCAGGAAATATTCCTGTTCAGACCCTACAGTAGTATTAACCTGGGTTACATCGGTTTTGCCCAACAAATGCAGCATCCGCACTGCTTCCCGGTTCAACAGTTCCATAGAACGCAGCAGCGGTGTTTTTTTGTCCAGCACTTCACCGCTGAAGGAGCAGAACACCGTTGGAATATATAAAGTATGATCCTTAATAAACGCATAAGAGGTAGGGTCCCATGCAGTATAGCCTCTGGCTTCAAAGGTAGCGCGCAGGCCGCCGGACGGAAAACTGGAAGCATCAGATTCCCCTTTTATCAGCTCTTTACCGGAAAAATCCATCATCACTCTTCCGCCGGAAGCAGGTGTAATAAAGCTGTCATGTTTTTCCGCTGTAATGCCGGTCATAGGCTGAAACCAATGGGTAAAATGGGTAGCGCCTTTTTCCAAAGCCCAGTCCATCATAGCGTTTGCCACCACATCGGCAACGGTAGGATCCAAAGCCACACCCGCATCAATGGTATCTTTCAATTTCATATAAACATCTTTTGGCAGCTTTGCTTTCATAGCAGCATCATTAAACACCATACTGCCAAATAATTCTGGTACATTAATTACAGATTCCATTATACTAACCCCCTATATAATTTAAAATGCAGGAAATACAGTCATGGTATAAAAGATGTAAATAAATGGCAGGAATAACGTGATCAATGCACCGCTCTTAAAAATTGCCCGTAAATCATAACCGCCATCAGCCATACACATTGGTACAGCCGGAGTTGCCATAGGTGTTAAAAATGCAGTCAGAGAACCTGCATTAACTAACAGTACCAGTCCAGTCGGATTTGCTCCCAATGCAGAACAGGTCAGAAGACAGATTGGAACAAATACTGCAGATACGGAACGGTTCAGCATAAACTGGGTAAGTACGAATGGAATCAGGAAAAACAGTGCACCTAATACATAATTGTTATGAGTTCCGCCAACAGCAGATGCCAGGGCATTTCCAATCATATCGCCTGCTCCGGTATTGGTCAAAGCTGTTCCCAAAGCCAATGCACCCACAAACAGCATCAGCATATCCCAGGGAATATCACGCAATGCAGATTTATGGTCTACAACCCCAAACAATACCATTAGGAGACTTCCGGTCAATGCGACTGACCATGTAGTAAGATGTAATTTATTGGAAAAAATAAGGCACAAGATCGTACCGAAGAAAACAACTATCCCAATCTTATCTACAGTTGGACTAAGTTTTTGTGCCTGCTTTCCTGTATTCTGCTTTTCCAGAGCTTCAATGGGAACTACTGGTGTTTTAGGAGTAAATTTTGGTCCAACCAGTAATGCCCATAATGGAACAATAATAAGGATCGGCCATGTACCAATTGTAAAATCAACTGCACGAATGCTCATGCCAGTAAATCCATAGGTTTCCATAAATCCTGTAAACTGTCCTGCCTGCTGGATGGCAGTGGATAATGGCAGGATACCGCAGCATGCTACACATACAACCATGACCGGGAACATGTATTGGGAACGACTGTGACCAGTATTATCGCAAAGAGCTGCCAGCAGGGGACTTACGATCGCATATACAACCATCGGACTGGCAATAAAGTTAGTCAGTAGTATAGCAATCAGGATATATCCAAAATAGGCTGTGAGAAAACTTCCTCTTGTCAATTTCATAATGGCACTACACATTCCATCTACCAGAGATGTGCGGCGGAAACCTGCTGCTACTATAAACATAGTTGCCATAAGCAGCGTATTAACATT
>USPE01000227.1 GCA_900556545.1 uncultured Peptococcaceae bacterium
GGTTGAAATGGATGGTTTTAATAGCAATGAAGGGATTATCATCCTGGCTGCTACCAACCGTCCTGACATTCTGGATCCGGCGTTGCTGCGTCCGGGTCGGTTTGACCGTCAGGTAACAGTTGATCGTCCTGATGTAAAAGGTCGTGAGGAAATCTTAAAAGTGCATGTGCGGAAAAAACCATTGGCCAGTGATGTGGATCTGGCTGTAATTGCCAAACAGACAGCCGGATTTACCGGGGCCGATTTGGCTAACTTGGTGAACGAAGCAGCATTATTAGCTGCCCGCTTAGGTTTAAAAAAGGTTGGTCAGCAGCAACTGGAACAATCGATTGAACGTGTCATTGCCGGTCCGGAGAAAAAATCCCGGGCTATGATGAGCGAGTATGAAAAAAATCTGGTATCCTATCATGAAGCCGGCCATGCGCTGTTAGGTTACTTATTGCCGGAGTGTGACCCTGTGCATAAAGTGTCTATCATTCCACGGGGACGTGCCGGTGGTTACACATTGCTTCTGCCTACTGAGGATCGGAACTACATGACCAGAACCCATCTGCGTCACCAGATTATTATGATGCTGGGCGGCCGTGTGGCTGAAGAAATTGTACTGCATGAAATCAGTACCGGTGCTTCTAACGATATTGAACGGGCAACCAGTACCATTCGCCGTATGATTACCGAATGGGGTATGTCTGATGAACTGGGTACCATTACCTTTGGCAATAACAACAATGATCAGGTATTCTTAGGCCGTGACCTGGGCCGTGACCGCAACTACAGTGAAGCAGTGGCGTATTCTATCGATAAGGAAGTAAAACGCATGATGGATGATTGCCATGCAGAAGCCAGAAGATTGCTCAGCGAAAACCTGGGCAAACTGACACTGATTGCAGAAACCTTAAAAGAACGGGAAACCATTCAGGCCGAGGAATTTATAGCTCTGATGGAAGGCCGTTCCTTAGAAGAACTGGATAAACAGAAAGAAGTTTTGCTGCAGGAACAAAAAGGGATTGTAACTGAAAATAAAACTGTTGAAAAACAGGAACAGACAGAAACACCAGAATCCCAAAAAGAATCTGTAATTCTGCAAAAACCTATTGCAGCAGATCTGGATCTTGACAAAAAGGCAGAGAACGCAGCAGAAAAAGAAGCAACAGAAGCGTATAAAGAATAAAGCGTTAGTAAGCCAGTACGCAATGCTGGTAATAAATACAACAATAAAGAGCAAATTTTATTGCGTTATTTCTATAATTAGTCTTCTCAATTTGAAGAAGTTAATTATCATATAATCAGACTCATTATGAAAAAGGAGAATCCGACTATGGAAAAAACATTTGCTATGATTAAACCTGATGCAGTACAGAGAGGACTGGTTGGTGCCATTATCAGCCGTTATGAAGCGAAAGGTTTGCGTATCGCAGCTATGAAAATTATGCAGGTAACAGAAGATATTGCAAAACAGCACTATGCAGAACATGTAGAAAAACCATTTTTCCCTGGTCTGTTGTCCTATATTACCAGCGGTCCTGTTGTAGCTCTGGTACTGGAAGGTAAAAATGCAGTAGCAGAAGTTCGCAAATTGAACGGCGCTACCAATCCATTAGAAGCAGCATGCGGCACCATCCGCGGCGACTTTGCGCAAGAAGTAGGCCGTAATGTAGTGCATGGTTCCGACAGCGTTGAATCCGCTGAACGGGAAATTGCGATTTACTTTGGTAACGGTGAAGTATTGGAATATGATCATCTGCCAGCAAAATGGATGTTTGAATAATTCGCTTGTAAAAAACAATGAGATGGCTTGTCATCTCAAAGGGAATACGATAAGTTAAAAAATTTGAACCAAGACGCCTGTCTAGCAATCATGAGATTGTTAGGCAGGCGTTTTTTGTGTTTATGTGGATAACATATAATTTGTCGAAGTTAAAGCGGTGTTTATTGAGAGTTTATCAATATTATACGAACTTTTGGTTTCAAAGATAAGTAAATAGTGTTTGAGACGTTAAATAATACATAACGGATAGAGTTTGGCGTTTAATAAGTAAGACTTTTGCAACACATAAATGAAGATTATAATATAGCCAAGGAATAAGAGATATCTCAAGACATAAATCCCTACTTGCAAGAGAGGAAAACCATAAAAAATGAAAACTAGTATGATGAAGGAGATGCTTTAAAAATGGCAAAACGCAGAGTGATTGACTGGAGATTAAGACCACCTTTTGGTTCTTTTAAATTGAACAAAGTCTATGAAAACATGGAAGACCCAAGAATGCCAGAATCTGCAGCAAACTTTTCTATGGACTTGTTAGTAAAAGAAATGGATGAAGCTGGCGTAGAAATCGGTATGGTTCCATTTAGAAAAGGTCAGGATATTGCAGATATGGCAAAACTGAATGAATTATATCCAGGCCGTTTCTATTCCATGGCACACATCGATCCATATGCTGAAGATCCAGTAAAAGATATTGATGACTTAATTGTAAACGGACCAGCAAAATTAGCCATTGTTGAACCAGGTCAGATCTTCATTAAACAGCCATTACATGCTGATGATAAATTGCTGTATCCAATCTATGAAAAATGTCAGAAAGATAACATTGTTTTGACATTGACTTTTGGTGGTTTGTACTCTGCAGGACTGGAATATTACAATCCAGTTTATATTGACCGAGTAGCAAGAGAATTCCCTAACTTGAAAATGGTATTAACTCATGGTGGATGGCCATATGTAACAGAAATCATGCATGTTTGTTATGAAAACAGCAATGTATACTTAGCACCAGACTGTTATTTCTTCCCATTGCAGCCAGGCAGCAGAGATTATGCAATTGCAGCAAGCAACTTACTGCAAGATCAGGTTGTATTTGGCACTGCGTATCCAGCTCTGTCTTTCCAGAATGCAATTGATGGATATATTGCATGTGGTTTAACTGACGAAAAAGCGCAGGAAAAAGTATTTTGGTCTAACGCAGCAAAACTATTAGGTATTGAATAAGAAAAATATAGAATTGTGTAAGCAACGTAATCCATGCAAAAGATATCGTAAAATATCGAATGTTTTGCATGGATATTTAATATAAGGAGAAAGTTTATGTTAGATAATTTATTTCAGCCATTGACCATGCGAGGCACAACCCTGCCAAACCGTATTGTTGTACCAGCGATGGTAATGAACTTATGTGAAACCAACGGTAAGGCAACAGAAGCATATATTGCATATCATGAAGCGAAAGCTAAAGGCGGCTTTGGTATGATTATTACCGAAAACTATGCTGTAGAACCGGCTGCAAAAGCATTTCCTAATGTTCCTGGTCTTTGGAATGATGACCAAATTCCAAGTCATACCGAACTGCCAAAAAGGATTCATAAACATGACACAGTTATTTTGGCACAGATTTATCATTGCGGTCGTCAGACTAATAGTATGGTTATAGGAAGAAAGCCATTTGCGCCAAGTGCGATTCCGTGCCCAATGAATCTAGAAATTCCAGAAGAAATGTCTGTAGAAAAAATTAAGGAAGTCGTAGAATTATTTGGAGACTGTGCATTAAGAGCAAAGAAATGTGGCTTTGATGGTGTGGAAATTCATGGTGGTCATGGTTATCTACTGGCACAGTTCTTGTCTCCATATTCTAACAAACGAACTGATGAATATGGTGGCGATTTAGAAAACAGACTGCGTTTCCCACTTGCTGTAATCAAAAATGTACGCGAAAAATGTGGTGATGATTTTATCGTAGGGTTCCGTATCTCCGCAGATGAACACATTGACAGTGTTAGGACACTGGAAGATACCGTGGTAATGGCACCACGTATTGAAGAAGCAGGTGCGGACTTTATTCATGTATCTGCTGGTGCCAATGTAACATCCGAGCTGATGATTCCTCCGTCTTATATGAAACATGCATGGAATGTAGAA
>USPE01000228.1 GCA_900556545.1 uncultured Peptococcaceae bacterium
TTTTCATATTGATTTTACGTCTTAGAAATAACAGATTAAATTTGTATATTTTTTGGAGGGGATAAATTATGAAAAAGAAATTGATTGCATCAGTGGCATTATCCGCATTTTTATTGACGGGTGTGGCATCGCCAGCCATGGCGGCGCAGCAGGTAAAGGTAACATTACCAACATTTAAGGTAACGCTCAATCAATATGAAATGGAAAATAAGTATAATCAATATCCTTTGATTGTGTACAAAGATATTACCTATTTTCCGATGACGTATCATTATGCCGACTTTTTGGGCTTGAAAACAAATTGGGCAAATAACACATTGACGATTGATAAAGAAGAACATCCTTTTGCAGATTACAGCGACTGGTATGCCCAAGAAGCAACCAATAAAAATAGTTACACCGCTACTGTGGCAACTTCTAACATTGTGGTGAATGGAAAGAATATTAAAAATAGTCAGGAAAAATATCCATTATTGGTGTTCCGTGATGTAACATATTTCCCATTGACTTGGCGTTTTGCCGTGGATGAGTTTGGCTGGATGTATAGCTTTGACTCGAAAAATGGCTTAAATATTTACAGTAAAAAAAATATGTCGCCACATCAGTATCCAACGCAGTATTTTACAGCGGGAGATGTTAAAATAAGTTATCCATCAAGCACATTTGACCAAGGCGCAAAATTTACTTATCAAAAAGGAAATGGTAAAGTAAACTCTTTTAGTTTGGAATCTCAGTTGATGGATGGTGACTATGACTTTGGCAATCAGGTAGATGAAAATGGCTATAATAATCCAGAGCCAAGTGTAAAACCTTCTCTTGAAGGAAATATTTTTAGTCTACCCAGCGTAAAACAGGATAAGAATGGTAAAGAAGAAAATGTAACATTAAAAATTGATATGGAACAGGGCAAAATCATCAGTAAAGACCCAGTTCCATTACTGCCGGTAAAAAATAAATAATAACATGGACCCACTACGTTTCCCGCTGTTCTATGTGGAATGGCGGGATCTTACATAAACTGCACAACACGATTGCACAGGGATATGTTGTGCAGTTATACTAAAATAAATAGTGAAACAATCGTTATTTTAACTTGCTTCAAAAAAGAAAGAAGGGATTCCTATGCTGTTTGGGCAGATCATCGGCACTATTCTTTGTATTGTGCTATTTCTGTTTGGTGTTTGCACCTTTATAGATGATAAATCTTTGACAGAGCCTGATTTATTAGGCGAGAATATCAAATTAGAATGTAGAACGGTATATGCCCGCGGTATGGGAATTTGCTTAATGGCAGCTGCGGTGGATGCGTTTTTGTTGAATGTTTGGACAGGTATACAGTATCAACCATTGTTAGGTAATTTGTTGAAGTGTTTTTTTATCATCATAATCATAGCCGCTGCGATATTGAATATTGTTTGTCGAAAAAAGTGAAAAACAGCAGATGAAACCTGCATCAATTGCACAAGAATATTTTGTAAAATATAAATATTTATCCACTACTTTTCCCGCTGTTCTATGTGGAATGGCGGGATTTTTACATAGACTGCACAACATTGTTGCACAGGGATGTATTGTTCCGTTATACTAAAATAAATGAAGGGGGAGAGGGACGCTATGAAAAAGACAATGGTTGTTTGTTTTATGGTATGTCTTTTGTGGTTGCCATCGGCGGTGTGGGCAGCGGATTCGGTTGCGGTAACTACTGATTTCACAACGCTGCTGCCCGCCGATGCCCAGCAGATGCTGGCTAAGGGCACTCAGTGGCAAACGGTGGAGTTTGCAGAATCGAAAACCGGCTATACGCTACTGCTATGCGGCAGGGAACAGGGCGATGCTGCTGAACTGCCGGAGCAAATGCTGTACTTGTTATTGCAGCTGCCGCAGCATGATTGGGGTGCTGCCAGCAGCTGTTTGTGGAAGGTATCCGCCGGGCAGGGAGCCGATTATGGTGCGCTGCCCATGATGCAGGTAATGGAAGATGCGGTGTGGCTGCAATTTTGGGAGAATGGTCAATATCGGATTATTCGTGCGGCGCAGAACGGCGCTGTGCAGGAGCGTACATTTTCCGGCAAGGCCGATGCTTCGCTGACAGAGCATGGTGCAGTAGGTTATGATGACACTCGTAAGGCATTTGTGTTATGGGACGGCACGCAGGAAACCGTCTATCCAATCAGCACATCGGTTGATAAGATTGGCGGCGTGGCAGAGTTGCAGCGCAAGGTGTATTATTTGGATACCGCCGGTACGCTATATCAGGTGACAGCGCAGACAGAAACGATCGTGGATACTGTGCAGCAATATTGTCAGCGTGTGGAGGAACTAACGCAGCCGTTAGAGTATGTGGATTCTTTGAATTTGTTTTATGCAGATCATAAATTGTGGCTTACCGCCAATGATTGGGCGCTGCTGGACAGCTATCTGTTGTGCTATGATGGCCAACAGATGACAAAGACAGAAATTCCGGCAGGTCGTGTGCAGCATTGCAGTGTGCAGGGTGACGGCAGTTTGCAGTTGCTGGTGGAGGGCTATTTTCCGGCTATCCCAATGATGATGCCGGAGAAAAACGATGTGTTTTTATGGACACTGCATCAGCAGGCAGCCAAGCGGACGGTGTATCAGTGTGATTGGTGGGCAGTTCCGCTGCAGTATACCGATTGCGACGGTTTGCAATGGCAATACAACCTATCCGATTCGGCAGTGCAGTTTTATCAAAAACAATCAGATGGCACAACCCTGGGCTATGGTTTATCGTTACCCCAGCCTAAATTGCATGTTACAGTGCAGGGGCAGGAATATTATTTTGATCAGCAGCCTTATATGCGTGATAATCGTGTGCTGATTCCATTACGGGGAATTGCTTCACTGCTGGGGGCAGAGGTACAATGGAAGGAAAATGCTGTATTGCTGCGTACAGAGCAGGGTCAAGTGCAGTTGCAGCCCGGCCGGCAGCAAGCCGTTGTGAATGGCAAGTCATGTCTATTGGATGTGCCGGCAGAAAATCAGAATGGCAGAGTGATGGTGCCATTGCGGTTTGTGGCCGAAAGCTTACAAGCCAATGTGATTTGGCGCCAACAGCAGCAAACGGTAGAGATTATAAAATAATCAAGGGACATCATTTTATAGTAATGAAGGTGTTGTCCTTTTTTACATCAGATTAGAGGGGTGATGATTATGCAGACGGACAAGTTGAAACGTTCTTGGATTTTATTTGTGTGTCTTAGTCTGATGGTATTCGTATTTTATTTTGTTCGGTTTGCTGATTTTTATATCTCGTTTGACCAAGATATTGTGCGTCAACAGTACATAAGCCAGTTACAATATAACCAAATGCTGGTTCAGGGACAGGGTGATGTTATCAAACGGCAGAATATATGTCTGTTGCCACAAGAAGAACAATCGGTGTATGGTACATTGTTGGTGCGCACAGTTACAAGTAATGCGGAAGTACAGTTGATACAGGAAATTTATCAAAAAGATGCATCAAAAAAGTTGTATTATTTTGTGACACATGTAGAAGCAAAGAAAAAAGCATATGAGAAATATTTGTATCAACTGTATTACCCCATACCTACGTCAGATAGTTGGTTAGAGGCATTAGATTGGCAATGTTTTTCTGTGGAAAAAATGAACGAAAGACGTGTGTTGGAGGAAATTCAATTAGAACGTGGTTTGGATGGAGAATTTTTATTTGTGCCAGCGAGTGATTCTGCCAGCAATGAAATAGAGTTGGCAATGCTTTATCAGGTAAAAAATGATGCACCCTTGTATGCGGGCATCAGTACACAACTTGTTATTTGTAAAAATCAATTTACGCATTCCTTTGGGATGTTTTCAAATGAACTTATGGCAATGTATGAGTAACCTGCTACTATTTTCCCGTCATCCTTAATTGAGTGGCGGGATTTTTTATTCTCT
>USPE01000229.1 GCA_900556545.1 uncultured Peptococcaceae bacterium
AAGTCGAGATAGATGACCATTCAACGACATAACCCGGCTTATCGTCTGGCTAAGCATTATGAATAAGAATGATAGAGAAGTTGTAAGAGAAATCATAAGTAGATCTTACAACTTCTTTTTTTGATATGTAAAAAGAAGTTATAACAAATGTATTTCTTTCAGAAACCAGAAAAATCTTGAAAGAAATTGCAGATATATATATAAAAATGACGATAAAATGGACAAATCAAACTATTCGTGAAAGAACTTTCAAAATATCAAAAAAACTTGAAATTAATTTTAAAACAGATATACTAAAGATAACGAAAGCAGGAAAGGGAGGAATTAAAAATGAATCCGAAAGTTGAGAATTTAAAAGGAAAACTGATCGTATCCTGCCAGGCATTGCCAGATGAACCATTACATTCTTCTTTCATCATGGGAAGAATGGCACTTGCTGCAAAACAGGGTGGAGCATCGGGAATCCGCGCAAATACACCAGAGGATATCAAAGAGATCAAAACACAGGTAGATCTTCCGGTGATCGGAATCATCAAGAGAAATTACGATGACTGTGAGATTTATATTACACCAACGATCAAAGAGATTGACGAATTAATGGAAGCGAAACCAGAGATCATAGCATTAGATGCAACAATTTCAAGCCGACCAAAGGGACAGAAATTAGATGAGTTCTTCCATGAGATCAAAGAAAAATATCCAGATCAACTACTAATGGCAGATTGTTCTACAATCGAAGAAGCACTCCATGCAGATGAATTAGGGTTTGATTTTATCGGAACGACAATGGTTGGTTATACAAAACAAAGCAAGGATCTTAAAATCGATGAAAATGATTTTGAAATCTTAAGAACAATCCTTTCAAAAGTAAAACATCCAGTGATCGCAGAGGGAAATATCAATACACCAGCAAAGTTAAAGAGAGTTTTAGAACTAGGAGCGTTTTGTGCAGTTGTAGGTTCAGCGATCACAAGACCACAGCTCATCACAAAATCATTTGCAAATGCTATCAAATAAAAGCATTTTTAAAAGGATCATGTATGGATTATTATGTAAAATCGGTCATACCGATCATTGAATCAAATTATGAAAATTTTACAGCTCTGGAAAAAAATATTGCGGATTTCTTTATGAAAAATGAAGAAAAAAGAAGCGGAAATATAGTAGAAGCAGCGGAAGATGCAGAAGAAACAACAGCGCAGGAAACTGACGCAGCACCGGCAGAGCCAGTGGTAATCATGCATGAAATTTCGGAAGAAGAAGCGGAGCGCCTTATGCACGCCAATAGAAATGAGATAGAATAGCAGGTGAAACGATGCAGATGCAGAAGGAAATTTTTACAGTCGGTGAAGTGAACCGCTATGTGAAAGCATTGCTGCAGCAAGATTTGCAGTTACAGCGTTTGTTGGTGCGGGGTGAAATTTCCAACTATACGTCCCATAGTTCCGGACATTTGTATTTTTCTTTGAAGGATAAATCGGGAAGTATCAAGTGTGTCATGTTTCGCAGCAATGCGCAGCGTTTGCAGTTTCAGCCGGCTCACGGGATGGAAGTGATTGTTGCCGGTTATGTAGCTGTATATGAGCGGGATGGCGTGTATCAGCTTTATGCAGAGCAGATGATGCCGGCCGGGGCCGGTGCGTTGCATCAGGCTTATGAACGGCTGAAACAGAAACTGGAGGCCGAAGGGTTGTTTGCGGCGGAACGAAAGCGCCCGCTCCCTTTTTTGCCGGCCAAGGTAGGGATTGTTACGTCTCCTACAGGGGCAGCCATTCGGGACATGGTATCCATTATACAACGCCGAGATCCGGCTGTGTCTGTTTATATTGTACCAGCTATTGTGCAGGGGAAAGAAGGAATTGCGTCTATCTGTCAGTCGCTGGATATTCTGTATCAGCAGGATATGGATGTGATTATTACCGGGCGCGGCGGTGGTTCGCTGGAAGAATTATGGTGCTTTAATGAGGAAGCAGTGGTGCGTAAAATTGGCGAAAGTCCGGTGCCCATTATCAGTGCAGTTGGCCATGAAACCGATGTTACCCTGGCTGATTTTGCTGCCGATGTGCGGGCTGCAACACCTTCTATGGTTGCCGAACTGGCAGTTCCGGTACAAAGCCAATTACAGCAGGATTTACTGCTGTACTTTGCTGCAACGGTATGAAACCTATTTGCAATACAAACGGATGCAGCTGGAACATATGATGCAGCATAGAGTGATGCAAAAGCCGGAAGTTTTGCTGCAGGAACAGCGGCAGTGTTTGGATGATATAGCGGAAGGGCTGCAAAAGGGTATGCAGACACTATTGCAGCAAAAACAGCAGCAAATAGCAGCGGCGGCGCAGCATTTGAATGCGTTAAGTCCATTGCAGGTTTTAAGCCGCGGTTATGCTCTGTGTCAAACTGAGCAGCAGCAGATTATCCGCAGTGCAGAACAGGTGGAAATCGGACAAACTGTAAACATTGTATTGGAACAGGGACAACTATCTGCAATTGTGAGCGGCAAGGAGGAAACTGTATGAAAGAGCAGGAATTAACTTATGAACAATCTATGGAGCAGCTGGAACAAATCCTGCGCAGATTGGATGCAGGCGATCTTCCGTTGGAAGAAGCTATCAGTTGTTTTCAGGATGGAATGGAATATATAAAAATTTGTCAAACAAAATTAACAGCCGCAGAAGGAAAACTGAAGCTGTTGAAAGGTGAAGAATTTATTGATTTACAGCAATCAATATAATACAGCGTGGTGGAAACTGGAAAGGGTGTGGTATGGATGACCATAAAAGAATATATGGCAGAGGTAAAGCAATTGACAGATGCCAGACTGCTGGAACTGCTGCCTTCGGAACAAACTTATCCGGAGTTGATTCATCAGGCGATGGCATACAGTGTTTTTGCGGGCGGTAAACGATTCCGTCCGGTGGTGTGTCTGGCTGCCTGTCAGGCAGTGTGCGGAAGTCGGGAGCCTGCGTTGGACGGCGCCTGTGCTTTGGAGTGTATTCATACCTATTCGCTGATTCATGATGATCTTCCTGGTATGGATGATGACGATTACCGACGGGGAAAACTGACAAATCATAAAGTTTATGGAGAGGGTATTGCCATTTTAGCCGGTGATGCCTTGCTGACCTATGCCTTTGAGCTGTTAGCCGGTCTGGAACGGGTTCATGACAGTAAAAAAGTGGTACAGGTGATGCGCGAGGTCAGCAAAGCCAGCGGAACAGATGGTATGATTGGCGGACAAGTGGTAGACATTTTGTCGGAACAGGCTGAGCCCAGCAAAGAATTGCTGCAGTATATCCATCATCATAAAACAGGGGCTTTGATTGTAGCATCGGCGCGGGTTGGCGCCATTTTGGGCGGTGCCGATGAACGACAGTTGGAGGCATTAACCAGATATGCCCGGCAGCTGGGACTGGCTTTTCAGATTACTGACGATATTTTGGATGTGGTTGGCGATGAAAATAAAATTGGGAAACCGGTGGGAAGCGATGAAAAAAATCAAAAAGTAACGTTTCCTGCTTTGTTTGGTATTGAGCAGTCGCAGCAAATGGCTGTGGACGCAGTGGAAGCAGCCGTTCAGGCCTTAGAAATTTTTGGTGAACGGGGAGAAACCCTTGTGCAGCTGGCCCGATATCTCCTGGGGCGTGAAGCTTAATATCCGATTGATCCTAATGATAAAATAGAATAGTTAGAAGCATAATAGACAGTAAATCATATCATTTTCTGGTGAAAGGAAGTCATACAAATGCAGTTGCTGGCTGTATTGGAAAACCGTGTTTTAATCGCCGCAGTGTTGGCTTGGTTCATTGCTCAGGTTTTAAAAGTGGTACTTGTTTTCTGGAAAGAAAAAAGAATTGATTTTAGCAGAATGGTAGGTTCCGGCGGGATGCCCAGTTCTCATTCTGCG
>USPE01000230.1 GCA_900556545.1 uncultured Peptococcaceae bacterium
TTGATGAACGGAACCGGCGCTGACACCTTTGAACCGCAGACCACCACCAGCCGTGCTATGCTGGCAACCATACTTTATCGTATTTCCGGCAGTTCTGCCGGTGCTGTATCTGCCAATTTTTCAGATGTAGCTGCAGATGCCTACTACAAGGATGCAGTAGATTGGGCCGCAGCCAATAACATCGTTTCCGGATATGGCAACGGACGCTTTGGGTCCAATGATCCCGTAACCCGTGAACAAATTGCAGCCATACTTTGGCGATACGCAGGCCGCCCTGCTGCTGGTGCAGGACAAGATTTTTCTGATGAAACTGCGATTGCTGCCTATGCTGCTGATGCGGTGGATTGGGCCAGAGCGAATGGGATTGTTAATGGGAAGGACGGCAATCGCTTTGACCCGCAAGGCAATGCCACTCGTGCCGAAGTTGCTGCTATTTTACGTAATTATATGACAATGGATGCTGTTGAAGTTCCGGACAATTCTGCCTCAGGAGGTAAAACATTGGTTATCTATTTTTCCATGCCGGAAACGACCAATCCTGATAATATGACTGAAGAAGAAGCCAACAGTACTGTGGTCATCGGAGGTGAAGTACTGGGCAACACGGAATATATGGCTTATGTTATTAAGGATACCCTTGGTGCAGACAGCTTCCGTATAGAGCCGCAGATACCATATCCGACCGATCACCAAACCCTGGTAGATCTGGCATTGGAGGAACAGAGCCAAAATAGCCGTCCTGCTATTGCAGGGCAAATCGAGAATCTGGATGAATATGATACTGTTTTTATTGGCTATCCAATCTGGTGGAGCGATATGCCTATGATTCTCTACTCTCTTTTTGAAGAATATGATTTTAGTGGCAAAACAATTGTGCCGTTCAGTACCCACGGCGGCAGCAGCTTTGCCGGAACTCCTGATACGATTGCAAAGTTGGAACCTGGTGCTGAGATATTAAATGGTTTAACAATTTCCCGGGATCGCATTCAGGATGCCGAACAGGATATTATCGATTGGGTAATGAGTTTGGATATTTAGTTGATGGAGAATGGATTCTTTACAATAGAGTGTTTAAATAGGAGGTTCGTAATGAAAGTTTTACTTGTAAATGGAAGTCCTCATAAGGAAGGTTGCACTTATACGGCACTTTGTCAAGTTGCAGGTGCATTAAAACAGGAAGGGATCGAAACGGAGATATTTTGGATTGGCAATCAGGTACTTTCCGGTTGTATTGCTTGTAAGGCCTGCGTTCAGAAAGGCAACTGTGCTTTGGGCGGCAGGGTCAATGATTTTCTTGAACTGGCAGGCGAATATGATGGTTTTGTCTTTGGCACTCCTGTCCATTGGGGCTCTGCTTCCGGGAATATGGCTGCATTTATGGACAGAGCTTTTTATGCCGATTTGTGCGGAGGCGGAAACCGGTTTTTGTTAAAACCTGCGGCTGCCGTTGTATCTGCTCGACGCGCAGGTACAACATTTACTGTAGACCAGATCAATAAATATTTTGCCTTAATGCAGATGCCGATAATTTCTTCCCGTTATTGGAATGTTGTGCATGGAGCAAAGCCGGAAGAAGTTCAGCTGGATTTAGAAGGTATGCAGGTTATGCGGATTCTTGGAAAGAATATGGCATATTTTCTGAAATGCAGAGAGGCGGCAGAGAAAGCAGGTATATGCCCGCCAGAACAGGAAGCGGTTAGTTTTACAAATTTTATTCGATAATAGACATAAAATGAAGAACTGTTTTTGATAATGGTAGCTACGAGATTGGTGGTTATGTTGCTGTTTCTGACGGTTGTCTGCTGCTTATGGTCAGACATAGCTTTTATCAAAATAGAAAAGGCTATCTAAATATATTTGTGCATATGCAAAAACCTCCTGGCATCATGTTGTGATATGATGTCAGGAGGTTTCTTATTGTTTATTTTACTGCGTCATATTGTTTTTTTGCAAAAGCGGCGGCTGCTTCTAAATCGGCTTTGTCAGGGTGACCTTTTACCAGATCGTAATTTTGCAGCATGGTTTTTGCCTGCTCGCCAATAACCGGATCGTGCAACAATTTGATATACTGTTCCTGTACGGACATAGGCATTTTGCCGGTGCAGGTGAAGGTATCCAGTAAGGTAGCGCCTTGTGGCAGATACTGGGCTGCATTGTCCATAATTTTCTGAAAATATTCCTGGCCTTCGCCAAAACCTGCAGTGGCAAATAGAGCGATTTTTGTTGCAGGCAGCTGCGGCATTAATTTTTGTGATTGTTCCGGGCAGCTTAAACGATCGGTCCAAAAGCCGTAAAAAATGAGATCGGCATCAGCAAATGTTTCCGGGTGTTTCAGCGCTTCTAAGGTAGAATACACACACAAACATTCTTCCTGAGGCAGAGTATCACGGATTGTTTGTGCTACGTGAGCGGTGTTGCCGCTGTGACTATCATATAAAATTGCGTATTTCATGGAAAAACCTCCTCGATAATAAAAAATCTTATTACTATTATACACCATCTGTCAAGAGGTGAAACAGGAGATTTTTTTACTTGCTGTATGTATGGCCGGGAGCTTGATAAAAACGAATTTCTTCTGATTTTATCAACCATTGTTATCAATATTGTTCAGGAATGTTTAAAAATTAATTTCCATGCTTTTCGTTTGGCAAAAATATGGTATACTGAAAACACATTGATAAAAGGAGAGGGTTGTGTTGAAATATCAGTTAGAGCAGGACGATAAACAGGCTTACTTGGCTTCTACCCATTACATTGACTGGCAGCATCCGCTGATTGTGCAAAAAGCGGCAGAGTTGTTTGCCAATTGTACGGATGAGCGGGAAAAAATAAAAGCTGCTTTTGATTTTGTGCGGGATCAGATTCCCCATTCCGGTGATATCGGAAGTCACAAAATTACCCATACTGCTTCCGAGGCTTTGCAGGAAGGGGAAGGGGTATGCTATGTAAAATCCATGCTGCTGGCAGCGCTGCTGCGCAGTCAGGGAATTGCTGTAGGGTTGTGTTATCAGCGATTGGCCAGAGCCAATGACCATATTATTCATGCGCTGAATGCCGTATATCTTTCTGACATGGAGAAATGGGTGCGGGTAGATGCCCGCGGCAATTTGCCGGGAAAAGAAGCGCAGTTTGATGTGGATGCGCCGGATCGGGAACAGTTGGTGTTTACCATTCGTCCGGAGGCTGACGAAATTGACTATCCTGTCATTTATGCCGAGCCGCCTGTGGCGACTACCAGGGTGTTGGAGGAAAACACCGATTGTATGGATGTATTGCAGCATAAATTGCCGGAACGATTATAGGAGGATTGTATGAGTCAAAATAAAAAACGGAAGAAGAAACCAGTTGCTGCCGATGCAGGGCAAACAGTGGCAGCCGCCAAAACAGCGGCGCAGTTGAAAAAGGAAAAGAAGGCAGAGGCAGAACGAATTAAGAAGGAAAACCAGACAAAACGAAAACGGTGTTATGCTGCATCAGTGGTGGTGGCATTCCTGGCTGTTGTGCTCAGTTTTTGGTCGGGTTCTTTTTACGGGCAGCCTATCTACGCCTGGTTACAGGTATTGTGTTATGTGCTGATGGGTTCCTGCGGCGCTATTATGATGGTAGGTTCCCGTTGGGAAGAACTGGAGAAAAAGAAACAGCGCATGCACACGACAGGTATCGTGTTTGTAATGATGGCGCTGGGTATGTGTCTGGCGCAGTTGGTACAAATCTGGCGCGGGTAGATGGAATAGGAATGAAGAATAGTAAGAAATAAAGGGCAAACGTATGATGTGAGAATGTTTAAATAATTATCAATAAGAATAAATATTTAAGAAATCTTTTCATACGTTTGTCACAATATATATAGTTGTTAGATAAAGTTAATAGTTGGAGTATTACAATAAAAGTAGAGCCAGCCCTCGCA
>USPE01000231.1 GCA_900556545.1 uncultured Peptococcaceae bacterium
AACGTTATAACAAGCGGAGTAAACATTTTGTATTTCGGATAGTGCTATCTTTTTTCCTACTGTAAATTTACACGAACATGCCATATCCTGCTGCTTTGCTGCCGTGCTGCATCGGGCAGCAGTTTGTGCAGCATTTTGGTTTATCTGGTTGAAACACATATCCGCAGCAATGCAATTTTATTGTCCGATCCATAGAATCAGGCCGATTGGTTCTTGCTTTTAGGCGATAATTGGGCTAATATTACATAAGAAAAAATCAATATAGAAAAAAACAAATCCCTGCAATGGAAAACAGAGAAGAAAGAAGAACAAAAAAAGCAATTATGTTTTTCTGTTGCCGAAAAGAGGAGAGTGTATTTTGTCTGGAAAATCTTTTGTAAAAGGTGCGGTGGTGTTAAGTATCGCGGGAATTTTGGCCAAATGTCTGGGTGCATTATATCGGATTCCTTTTGCCCGCATTGCCAGTGATGAGTGTATTGCAATTTACGGTTTGGTTTATCCGGTGTATAATCTGCTGTTGGCGTTATCGACAGCAGGCATTCCGCTGGCCATTTCCAAACTGGTAGCCGAATATGAGGAGCAGGGCAAATCGGGCATGAGTATGCGGATTTTAAAGCTTTCCCTGCTGGTATTGTCGGCAGTAGGCGTATTGGTGGCAGGCTTTATCTTTATCAACGCCCAGTGGCTGGCTGAAAATCTGCTGCATGAGCCAAAAGCAGCGTGGAGCTTGCGGGCCATTGCTCCGGCGATGATCTTTACCTGTATGCAGGCCGTATTCCGCGGCTATTTTCAGGGACTGCAGGAGATGGTGCCCACAGCATTGTCCCAGATTACCGAGCAATTTGTGCGGGTTGGCGTAATCATTGCAGCGTTATTTGTGCTGATGCCTTTCGGCGATGAAATTACAGCGGCAGGTGCCAGTGCAGGCGCTTCTGTGGGCGGCTGCGTAGCTTTTTTGGTGATTCTCACCATTTTTCTGCTGTATCGCCGCAAACATGCAGTCAAACAGACTGCTCCGGCAGAACCTGTCAGCAACGGACAAGTTATCGCCAAGGTATTGGCGCTGGCCATTCCTATTTCCATCGGCAGTCTGGTATTGCCCATTATGCAGTCCATCGACTCGGTGATGGTGCTGCCGCGGCTGGAAGCCGGCGGGCTCAGTCACAGTGCAGCTATGAGTGAATACGGATATTTGTCCATGTGTGTGCTGCCCATTATCAATTTGCCCTTTATTTTAACCACAGCCATTTCTGCCAGCTTAGTGCCTAATATTTCCGAGGCGTTGGCTATGGGGCAAAAAGAAAAATTAAACCAGAATTTTGCTTCTGCCATGCAGCTGGCCATCCTGATTGTGCTGCCTGCAACGGTGGGACTGATGACACTGGCCACCCCTATCATGGACTTACTGTATGCCAAACCGGGTGCAGGTGTAGCCATGCTGTGGTCTGCTGCCATTGTGCTGGCGGTAGGACTGTATCAAATCAGCGCCGGTACACTGCAGGGCATGGGACGGGCTATGGTGCCCATGTACAGTCTGCTTTTGGGCGCAGCCATTAAAATTTTGCTGACCTACAGTCTGACAGCAATGCCCGGCATGGGGATTCGCGGTGCGGCGTTGGCCAGTGTTGTAGGGTTTGCTGTGGCAGCCGGCAATAATATCTGGCAGGTGTCCAGAAAAATCGGCTGGAGCTGGCTCAGTGTTTCGTATCATGTGGTAAAACCGTTGTGCAGTGTTGTTGCCATGGCAGTGCTGGTGCTGCTCAGCTATCAAGGGTTATTTGCGTTGCTGCACAGTAACGGACTGGCCACACTGGTGTCTATTGCCGTTGGCGGTTGTGCCTATTTTGTGGTATTGCTGGCCATTGGCGGCGTAAGTTTGGAGATTATCAGAAAAGTACCAAAAATCGGGAATAAATTAGCAGCAGTTTTGTTAAAACTAAATTTAGTGAGGGAATAAAATGGACTACGATGTGAAACCATTGACCGATGTCATGAATACACTGTTAGGAGAGCAGGGCTGCCCATGGGACAAAGAACAAACCCATATGTCCCTGCGCCGAAATCTTCTGGAAGAAGCCCACGAAGTAATTGAGGCCATTGACTGTAATGACATGGCCCACTTAAAAGAAGAATTGGGCGATGTGCTGCTGCAGGTAGTGTTTCATGCCAAGCTGGCCGAGCAGGAAGGTGCCTTTAATCTCAACGATGTGGTAGAAGCTATTACCCAGAAAATGATTCGTCGGCATCCGCATATTTTTTCTGATGTTGCAGCCGATGACGCCGAAACAGTGCTGGCCAACTGGGAAGAAATCAAAAAGCGGGAGAAAGCCGGTCAGCCGGAAGCCAACAGCATTATGAGCAAGCTGCCGCCCACACTGCCCGCATTGCTGAAAGCAGAAAAGGTGCAGCAGAAAGCCCATCGGGTTGGCTTTGACTGGGACGACATGCAGGGACCAAAAGATAAAATTCAGGAGGAACTGGCTGAGATTGATGCAGCCATAGCTGGCAATGGCGACCTGGAAGAAGAAATCGGCGATTTGTTGTTTTCCGTTGTCAATCTGTCCCGGTTTGTAAAGGTGGATCCGGAGCAGGCACTCAATCGTTCTGTGCAGAAGTTTGTCGACAGATTTCAGGCAATGGAAACAAAAATAATGCTAGACAAAAAGGCCTTTGACAATTATACTGTAGAAGAATTGGATATCCTTTGGGAAAAAAGCAAGGCAGAGGAGAAGAAAAGTCGGTAAAAATGGCTGTTTTTCTAAAGTTTTCTACATTGGGGGCTTTCGTTTCTGCGGAAAATATGATAATATGTTTTTTAGCAGGAAGTCAACAATGTTAAATGAAATAAATTTAATAAGTTTTTAGGAGGGATTTCAGTGAATAAAACTGAATTAGTGGCAAGCGTTGCTGAAAAAGCCGGATTAACAAAAAAAGATTCTGAAAAGGCGGTAAATGCTGTATTGGCAGCGGTAACTGAAAGTCTGCAGAAAGGTGAAAAAGTTCAGCTGGTTGGCTTTGGTACATTCGAAGTAAGAGAACGGAAAGCCCGTAAAGCACAGAACCCACAGACCAAAAAAGAAATCACAATTCCTGCAACAAAAGTTCCTGCTTTTAAAGCTGGTAAAGGCTTAAAAGAGGTTGTAGCTGAAAAAAATTAATTGTACAATCCTATGATTTGATCCGCTGATGCACTGGATATATGCGTTATATATCAGAAGTCGGCGGATTTTTTTCTTTGCAGGCGTATTTTTGTCATAGCAGGGGATGACTACAATATAGAGATAAGGTGGTAAAAAATGCGTTTAGATAAATATTTGAAAGTGTCCCGCATTATCAAACGGCGGACGGTAGCCAAAGACGTATGCGACGGCGGCAAGGTGAAGATCAATGGCAAAGTTGCCAAAGCCGGGGCGGAAGTAAAACCCGGCGATATTTTGGAAATTGGTTTCGGTGAACGGAAGGTGCGTGCCGAAATTTTAGAGGTGCGGGACAATGTGCGCGCCGATGATGCCAAAACATTATACAAATTGTTAGAAGGTCAGGAAATTGACTAAACTATCCTCTTTTGTGGAATACTTTCTGCAAAGGAGGTTTTTTTATGAAACAAATGAACAAAAGCAAACAATGGCTGGGGCTCTTTTTGATAATTGCACTTTGCGGCCTGACGGTGATGGGCTGTGGCAAAAACGAACCCACACCCCGGGCTGCACAAAAAAACTGGCCTGCCGATGATACGGTAATCAGTCTGTATCAGCATGAAACAGGAGAAACAACAGAAATTTCGCTGCGGGAATATCTGTATGGCGTTGTGGCCGGAGAAATGGATGTAAACTGGCCGGTGGAAGCGCTGGCTGCCCAGGTGGCCGCGCTTCCGTATGATGTATACAATCGAAAAGAA
>USPE01000232.1 GCA_900556545.1 uncultured Peptococcaceae bacterium
CTTGGCAAGAAGAAGTTTTGCGGCTGCAATACCGCTTTCTATGCCGCGGCCTTTGCCGGCCAGCCCTGTCATAAGCATCATGCAGTGGCGTATACCGGCACGATTCAGCCGATTGAGCTGAACAATGGCATCATCAACGGTATGTCCTTTTTTTACATCTGTCAATACATCATCCAGGCCGCTTTCAATGCCGACATACAAGTCGTTAATCCCCAGTTCTTGTAATCTGACAAGCTGTTCATCCGTCTTTGTTTTGATATTTCTCACAGCTGCATACATGGTGATGGTATTGCATTGAGGCAGATATTGGTGTATCAGCGCCGCAATATGCTCCAGTCTGTCGGCAGACAGGGCGAAAGCATCGCCGTCCACCAAAAATACGCGGTCAGCGTATGGAAAAAAACGTGCAGCTTCTTTCAGATTATCAATCATGGTTTGTTCTGTAACAAGATGAAATTGTTTTTCTTTGAACATATTGCAGAAAGTACATTGGTTATGGGTGCATCCTACCGCCACCTGCAGCAAAATATCTTTTGCTTCTACCGGAGGACGGTAAATAGTGCCTTCGTATTTCATAAAATAGGTTCCTCCTTTAGAAAGTTAAATTTAGAGAGTTAAATTTTGGATAGATGATTGTGCCAATCCTTTCATTTGCACCGCTTGCGTCGGACAGTGCTCAGTACAAGCGGTGCAGGCAGTGTTTTATTCGATGATTCTGACCCTGCCCGGTTTTCTTGGTTTGGTCTGCGGCTGTTGGCCGTCAATGTAACCCAGAATAACAAAGCAGATTGCTGAATAGTTGTCCGGAATTTCCCAGTGCTTTAACAGTTGCTGTCCTTCGGGGCTGATAAAAGTTTCAGCGCCGCGGGAAATAATACAGGAGGCCAAACCCAATTCGGTTGCCTGCAGCACCATGTTTTCTGCACAGCAGAATGCATCTGCCTGACGAAATGAAAAATTATTTTGTCCAAAAATGGCTACAACACTAGGAGCGCCGTAAAAGCCGTTTTTCATGGCAGCATCATCAATTACGCTGGGTTGTTCTTTGGAAACATAGGAGCCGACCAATTTAGAGCGATCAAATTGGACCAGATTCATGATGCCAATTTTGGTGGTCAGTTCTTTGTTCCGTATGCCTACCAGTATGCTGCGCTGACCGCCTCCGGCATTGGGGGCAAAATTACCGGCTTCCAGCACTTTTTCCATATCCTCACGGCTGATTTGTTTGTCGGTATATTTGCGAATCGAATGACGAGCTTTGATAATATCCATTAAATGCATCAGTTACACCTCTTTCCAACATTGGGGGTCGGCTGC
Organism: uncultured Peptococcaceae bacterium; assembly: GCA_900556545.1. GTDB lineage: Bacteria > Bacillota > Peptococcia > Peptococcales > Peptococcaceae > UBA7185. Next base: position 1,318 of record USPE01000232.1, read on the forward strand.
ATAGAAATTTCCGTCTTTTCCGCTGGCGACAGCAGGACATCCACGGCAATAGGCCAACAATTCACATTTTGAGCATTTTTCAAACTTTGTATAATCCCGATAGCGTTCCATCTGGCAAACCCATATGTCAGCGATACGATCTTCAAATACATTGCCTACCCTGCTGTTTTGTACGCGGCGGCAAGCATACAGATCACCGCTGGGCAGAATGGTCATATGGCAGTTGCCGCAATTACAGCCGCCGTAGATAATGCCATCCTGTGCATCCTCGGGTATTTTAAAAATACCTTTTTCATATTCATATAGTGTCCAAAGGTGGTCTTTCTTGTTAAAGTAGGTAGAGCAGCCGTCTGCCTCGTACTTTTGGAACTTCTGCCAGCAGATATCCAGCAGGTTGCGGTATTCCTGCGGCGTCATGCCGGTATCTTTTTCTTCGCTGGTGGGACAATAGCGGGCAAAAGCAAATACGTCGGCTCCGGCTGTTACAACGGTATCAATGATGTCAGGAATTTCTTTGATGTTGGTTCCAGATACAGTCGTCATAATGACAGAGCGTATACCGGCCTTTTTGATACAGGAAATTTTTTCGAGGGTACATTGAAAAGAACCTGGCTTGCGAAACCAGTCATGGGTTTGCTGCATGCCGTCAAGGGAAAGCTGATATTTTTGACAGCCGTAATCTTTGAGCTTTTTACACACCTCATCGGTCAGATGGAAGGGATTGCCCAAAATAGTAAATGGAATTTCGTGCTGTTTCATTAAGGCCAGCAGTTTCCAGAAGTCCGGATGTAAAATGGGGTCGCCCCCGGTGATATAGAAGTAGGGCAGGCGATCATAAACCTGACAAAAGTCCAGACAATTGTAAAACGTATCCTGTATTTGTTCCCAGCTCATGGAGTCCAGCTTTTTGCAGTTATTTTCCGAAAAAATGTAGCAATGTTTACAACGCTGGTCACAATCATCGGTAATATGCCATTGAAAAGCAAAATATTGTTTCATAAGATTCCTATCCTTTCATGTAGTGTTTTTGTAAGAGTTGATTTATAAAAAATTGGCAGTTTGCCAGAAATGTTGAAAAAATCCCCGAAAGGTCCAGCCTGACGGGGATGAATGGAGAACAGAGCAAACTTATTTGTTGTCTCCAGCGCCGCAGGCAGAGCCGCAAGCAGCCGGTGCTTCTTCCGGTTTGTCTCCAGCGCCGCAGGCAGAACCGCAAGCAGCCGGTGTTTCTTCCGGCTTGTCGGAAGCGCCACAGGCAGAACCGCAAGCTGTGGTTGGTTCATTGTCCTTTTTTGTCCATCCAAAGAGATTAGAGAGTGCCATCATGATTACCTCCATCGTTTTTTTATTTGAGCAGGTTTCCCTGTTCACAAGTACATTATAAATTGTCGAATATCAGAAAAAAAGTACGCACAAATCTATTACCTGGTCACCTTTTGGTAACTACCTTGTGTCTTTTGTCCTTTTCCGTTATAATTGATATAACGTATTTGATGAATCAGCTTGGGGAGGTGCAGCTATGCTGACGAAAGAGGAAATGCCTGAATGTCCTGTTGCCACTACGGTACAATTGATAGGAAGTAAGTGGAAATTATTAATTATGAGAAATTTGTTGCAGCGCCCGTGGCGTTTTAATGAGCTGAAACATTCTTTGGAAGGAATCAGCCAAAAGGTGCTGACTGATAGTCTGCGCTCTATGGAGGCAGATGGCATAATTACCCGTACTGTGTATCCGGAAGTGCCGCTGCGGGTGGAATATGCTTTGAGCGAATTGGGAGAAAGTATGCGTCCTATCATGGCAGCGATGGAAGTGTGGGGAATTGAATACAAAAATAAATTGTAATCAAGGCCCAGGCTGCAGCAAAAGCAGTTTGCTGAAAAGATCATTGCTGATTAAATTGTGATAGTCATGCACTGTGTTGTTACTATGAAATAAAAGAATGCTCTGTTTTTCTGATTTTGGAAAAGCAGGGCATTTTTTATTTCGTTCATTTTTTCATCTGTTTATCGGGGTAACGGATGTCGATTTTTACCGGTTATGTAAGAAAAACGACCACTTATGACAGAAGGATAGCGAAAGTAGGATCAGTTATGCTACAATATGCATGTATTGATACAATTTAAATTATCAATGGCAGTACAACGGTAGAGGCAGAAATGAGGGATGGCAGGATGAAAGAAAAGAATAGGTGGATCTCTGTTGGAAGCATTGTAATGTTGTTGTTTCTTTGTGTGTTTTTAACGGTGTATGCAGTGACCGGGCTGCAAAAACCAATTTTTACGCAAGTCTATTATACGCAGAATAATGAACGCAATGTTCATACCATTTATTTTTATATGATAGATAACAGGGAACAATCATGGGGGCAGCCCTTTCACTTTTGTTTTCCTGAACGGCCTGCTGTGCTGTGTACATTGCAGCCTGCAAAACAATACGAACAGTATTCGGTCTTAATGGAACAGGAAAAACACAAATGGCAAGAGGGGCGGCGGTATTTCGGCCGTTATTGTGTAACTTTGCTGCAGCTGCAGTTTGTAATTCCCGAAGAAGAATTAAAAAATGGTGCGCT
>USPE01000233.1 GCA_900556545.1 uncultured Peptococcaceae bacterium
CGCTGACCAGGCAAATCAAACACCACACTACACCAACAGCTCCCATTTGCCGGTGGGATATACCGAAGATATTTTTTCAGCGCTGGATATCCAGGATGAATTACAGACATTGTATACATCAGGAACTGTATTCCATGCCTTTTTGGGAGAAAAACTGCCGGATTGGCAGGCTGCTGCTGCGCTGGTGCGTAAAATTGCCCAGCATTATACACTGCCTTACTATACGTTGTCGCCCACCTATTCCATCTGTCGGCAGCATGGATATTTGTCCGGCGAGCAGTACCAGTGTCCAGTCTGCGGAGAACGCACAGAGGTGTACAGCCGCATTACCGGATACTATCGGCCGGTGCAGAACTGGAATGATGGTAAGAGTCAGGAATTTAAAGACAGAAAAGTTTACGATATTGCCAATTCTGTACTGCATAAAAAAGCATGCAGTCCGGCTGCTGCAGAAACACAGGCAGCAGACAATGGCGGATTCTCTCAGACATTGCTGTTTACCACACAGACCTGTCCCAACTGCAAAATCGCAGAGCGGTATCTGCAGCAGGCAAAAATGCCGTTCCAACTGGTGCAGGCAGAAGAACATGCCGAGCTGGCGGCCCAATATGGTGTGCAGCAGGCGCCTACACTGATCGTCAGCCAGGCGGGCAGTATGCAGAAATTTGTTTCTGTTTCCGAAATCAGACGATATTTGGAGCATAACGAAAGCTGTGTGTAAATTTTTTGGAAAAAAGCAGGTTTCCATTCTGTTTTTGGGAAGAAATATTTGCACTATTGGAAAAACCGCTATATAATAGATGAGTATTTGAATTTAGGAGGATCGACTTATTATGCGTTGGCAAAAAGTAGCAACTTTAGTTGCAACCATTCTGGTAGTGGTAATTGCTGCCGGAATCCTGTTTCCTATCTATGCGGATCATGCCGTATTAGGGCTGGATTTGCAGGGTGGTGTAATGGTTCGTCTGGAAGCACCGGAAGGAACCGAAAAAACGGAAATGGAAGCCGCTCAATCGGTCATTGAAAATCGTATCAATGCGCTGGGTGTTTCGGAACCAGAAGTGCGTCTGGAAGGAACAAACCGAATTTCGGTAGAGCTTCCGGGGGTAGATGATGCAGAGGAAGCGGTGCGGGTCATCGGTACCACTGCAAAATTACAATTTGTGCGGTATGACACAGGAGAAGTCATTTTAGAAGGTTCGGATCTGCAGAAAGCAACGGCATATATGAATCAGGAAGCCACATCCGCTTCTGAAATGTACGGTGTATCCTTAGAATTTAACAGCGAAGGCAGCAAGGCGTTCGCAAATGCTACCAGCGATTTGATCAATCAGTACGGCAGCGGTGACAGTAATCGGGAAAGCAAAATTATTGCCATTGTTCTCGATGACCAGATTATCTCTGCACCTAGCGTACAGAGCGCTATTACCAACGGAAAAGCGCAGATTTCCGGCAGCTTCACCTCTTATGAAGAGGCCAACAGTCTGGCTATGATGCTGCAGGGCGGGGCGCTGCCTGTTGACCTGACTGTTGTAGAAAAACAGACAACCGGTCCGCAGCTGGGTGCTGACTCTATCCAAAAAAGTATTACCGCTGCCATTGTCGGTGTTGTGGCCTTGGTAATCTTTATGGTAGTTCTTTACCGGATACCGGGTTTGATTGCAGCCTTTGCGCTGCTGATGTATGCCATCATCGTAATTGGTGTGAATGTGGCCATCAAAGCGACTATCACCCTTCCTGTTATTGCGGCGTTCCTGCTGTCGGTGGGGATGGCGGTAGATGCCAATGTTATTATTTTTGAACGGTTAAAAGAAGAACTGCGCGCCGGCAAAACACTGCGTGTGGCCATTGAATCCGGTTTCAAAAAGGCATTTGCAACTATTTTTGACTCTAATATTACCACATTACTGGCTGCGGTAATTTTGATTGGGTTTGGCAGCGGTTCTGTCCGCGGCTTTGCCATCACACTGACCATTGGTATTCTGGCCAGTATGTTTACCGCTATCACCTTTACTCGTTTCATGCTGACCAATCTGGTATCTTCCAATTTGATCCGCAATACGAAATTTTATGGAATGTAGTGGGGAGGTGCCGTGATGAAAATTGACGTAATAGGAAAAAGAAAAATTTGGTATATTTTATCTGCCGTTATTTTGCTGGCAGGCATGGTTTCTTTGCTGGTGCAAGGCATGAATCTGGGGATTGACTTTGTGGGCGGCAACCGTTTGAACCTGCAGTTTGCACAGCAGGTTGACATTGCTGATCTGCGTGCAACCATGACAGAAAATCAGCTGGGCGACAGCAAAATTCAGTTAATGGACGATGGTTCTTATTTGCTGAAAACAAAAGAACTGGATCAGGCCGCTCAGGATAGCCTGATTGCTTCTCTGACCGAAAAATATGGTGAAGTTACTATCATTCAGAGTGGTTTAGTAGGCCCCAGCGTTGGTTCCGAGCTGAAGAAAAATGCGCTGATTTCTTTGGGGCTGGCTGTATTGCTGATGATTGCCTATATTACCTATCGGTTTGAAATGCATTTTGCCATTGCAGGTGTGTTGGCGTTGTTCCATGATATTTTTATCGTGGTTGCAGTGTTTAGTATTTTTCAGTTGGAAATCGACAGTACCTTTATTGCAGCATTGTTGACCATTTTTGGTTACTCCATCAATGATAAGATTGTAGTATTTGATCGTATTCGGGAGAATATGGGCAGAGTAAAAAAGGATCAGCTGTCTGGTCTGGTCAACGACAGTATCGCGCAAAGCTTTACCCGTTCCATGAACACTTCTATCAGTACCTTGATTTTGCTGCTGGCGTTGTTCTTCTTTGGCGGACAGACCACAAGAATTTTTGTGCTGGCTATGATTATTGGGGTTGTAGCAGGGACCTATTCCTCCTTATGCATTGCAAGCCCAATCTGGTATGAATTTAAAATGCGGGTAAAAGGCAACAGAGTCGATGCTTGATGATTTCTGCGCTGTTCTTGCCTGCAATCACAGTGGCTATGCTCTGCTGTTCGGATTGGCAAGCGCGAAGAAAAACAAAAAAATATAAATGGGAGAACATAGAATCCTTTTAAATGGTTCTGTTTTTCTGCTCAAAAAGGGTGTAGTCTGCAGGCTGCACCTTTTTGTATGCCGTTTATTCTATAAGCGATGATATAGTGGAAAATAGAGTAACGGTATAGTTTGTCGGGCAATATCTGTTGCAGCGTCCACACGCTGCTCTGGACATTTCTTAGCCTGTCCATCTTAGTCAGACTGCGTCTGCCACGATTGGACAGTCGGCTGAAATCTCCATCCAGAGGTGGACTTTCTGCAAAGAGATTGCCCTCTTGAGGGGGTGGAAAAAGTGATTGATAATATGCTTGATGGCGGCTATAATGAACAACAATTTATACAAAAGGAGGAAGTTCAATGGAACATGAACTAAACGCCATCATCGCGGCATGCGATCAGGCCATTCAGGAAGAACGTTTTGATGATTTAATGGAGTATTATACCGAAGAGGCTATTCTGGTAATTCGCCCGGGAAAAATAGCGCAGGGCAGAACAGCAATTAAGAAGGCATTCATGGCCATTGCTCAATACTTCAAAAATAATCTGACCCCAACTCAGGGCAATATGGAGATTTTAGAGGCCGGTGATATTGCGTTGGTTTTATCCCAAACGCTGCTGGATGAGCCGGACAAAACAGATTCGGATTACAGCATGGAACGGCGGGCTACCTATGTCTTTCATCGGGTAGACGGACGCTGGCTTTGCGCAGTGGATAATTCTTACGGCACATCTTTGCTGGATAAAGCGGAGTAAAATAATATAAACAGTATATAAAAAAGGGTGTAGTCTATGGGCTGCACCTTT
>USPE01000234.1 GCA_900556545.1 uncultured Peptococcaceae bacterium
GCAATGTCCGTTGCCCGAAAGACACAGAGGCTGCCTCTGTGTCAGAGCAGCAAGTGGAAGATGACGGCCAAACAGAAGCATAAATTTAATGGGAGTCAACGCTCCAAATGAATATGCGCCCTTTCAGGCAGACAAGTAAAGTTTGAAATCTTGCTGCCGAAAGGGCGCTTTTTTATGCAATTATCATTCACAGTTCTAAAATTTGTAGAACAAGTTTTTTTGTCTTTATTATAATCATACTTGTAACGCTTTTAAGGATCTTCTGTCAATATACTGTATGATGGCCGCAGCAATACACCATGTCATCAACTGGGTAACAGGTACGGCAATCCAAACGCCAATGATACCCAATGTGGAAATTCGAGGCAAAATTTGTAACAAAAGAAATATGGTTGTCGGCTCTATATATACCAGAAGATAAGACAATCCCGCTTTTTCTGTTGCATATAAAAACGAGGTTGTTGTTCTGGTATACGCCAAAAACAGCAGCGACGACAAAAACAACGGAAGATAGGTTGCCACCCCTCCGTTTGTTTCTGTTGAAGCGCCAAACAGAATGCCTATTTGATAGCGGGATAAAAACACTGCTGTCAGAAAGACAAGTGCAATTACGCCGCTTGTTATATAGGCCAGTCTTCGTGTTTGCTTCAACAATGCTGCTTTTTCTTCTCCATAATATCGACTGATAAGAGGTTGACTGCCATCACCAACACCTTGTAAAAGCAAATGAACAATGGCCATGATATAAGCAATACAGCCATACACCGCAACAGATTGCGCTCCGCCATAAAACATCAACGCGCGATTCATAAAAATGGCCGTGATTTGCGACGAAAAAGCCAGCCCAAAAGGCGCTACAGCCACTTTTAAAATGGCGCTGCAGTTTTTCCATAAAGCATGGCCAACAGGTATGTGAAAACCGATTTTCTTCTTGATTAAATATCCTACCGCAGCAACCATTGTAACTGCTTGCCCAATAATCGTTGCCCAAGCTGCGCCAGCCATACCGCCATCATATACCCACACCAGTAAATAATCCAAAATAATATTTGTTACAAATCCTGCAATCATGGTAAACATGGCATAAGAAGAACCGCCCAAGTTGCGGATAAAAGGAATCAGCCCTGTTGCAAAAATTTGCAGCACTGCTCCCGCCGCAATTACTTCAACATAATCTTTGACCGGTTCACAAACAGGTCCTTTCGCGCCAAGCAACTGAATCAAGGAAGATAACGCAAGCACTATAAACGCTGTCAGAAAAATACTGACAAAAAAGAGAAGCATAACAGTACTTGCAAAGCAGTTCACCTTTTCATTCTGCTTTTTTTGCCCACCCAATATGGTATAGCGAATGGCGCCGGATAGTCCAATCCCTGTGCCTACTGCCTGAATGAACGCTGCAACAGGATAGGCCAAATTGATAGCAGCCAAACCGATATCACCTAAACTGTTACCGACAAAAAAACCGTCAACAACGGTATAGATGCCGGAAAGGGCAAACGCCATAACAGAAGGAAGTACAAAACGAAAAAACAGACGTTGGTTATTCATGTTCTTCTGTTCCTCCCTCTCGGAACAATTTAATAAACAGCGCCAAATCGTCGTTCATACTGGTGATATGATCCAGCCCCATTTTCTGCATTACATGCAGTTCTTTGGCGTAAAGCCGCTCAATAATAGTATTTGTAAATGTTTGCCCTGCCGGTGTCAGACGAATCTGTTTGTTACGCTTATCAGCGGGCATGGAAAGCAGCTCAATATAGCCCTGCTGCTCAAATTTTTTTAGTATGGTATTCACCGTCTGTTTAGGAATGGACCATTTTTGGCTGATTGCTTTTTGTGTGCGCTCTTCACCATCGCTGTAAAAAGAATATAAAATCAATAAGCTGTTGGCTGACAATCCCTGTGATTTGGCCCACTGGTTATAAATATGTTTACTCTCTTTCCAAAGCGCATAATAGCGCTGCAATTGCTCCAGCATTTCATCCTGCATTGTTACTGCCTCCTGTTCTGCCGTCTTATCCATGTATGATTGCATACAAACAAAAAACCCCGGGCTCTGATACCAAATTAGTACGGCTCCGGACTTTTATTTATTATAGTCCGACGCCGTACTAATGTCAAGAATGCTTTGTAACAACAAGCAAAAATGATTTTTAAAAAATAGAACGCAATACTACATTTGAACATAAAAAACACCTCCTGAACAGATTGGATGAGCTCCATTGTCTACTCAGAAGGCTTCATATAAAACTAAAACTCCCGTTATTTTGTACCCAACATATGAACTGCTGCCGTTAAAATCGAAAATAGCCATATAGAACCAGCCCCTGCCGATAGGGAATCCATAACGCCATTCAAAAATACTGTAATGCAAAACGTACTGCACAGATAGCAGCCATATAAGAAAATTTTACCCCATAGCTCAGATAGATTCAGCAAATTCATAAGCGCTTTTTTCAACGCTTCTGCAACAATTTCTACCGGAAGAAACAACAATTCATAGAATATGCAAAAGAACACAGCAGATTTCACAGTGCTGTATGTAAAACCGGTAACACGCAGCCATGCAAAATCGGTTAAGAGAAAAAACAAAACTACCAGCAGCACCACAAAACCGATAATTCCAATAGCAATGCCATGTACAATCCAGTTTTTTAGTTTAGACATTGTTTATACTCAAAAAATTCATACTGTGTTGTTTTTGGCAGCATCATCAGAATTAACTTTATGTGATGCCGCAAATCATCATTTTCTTTTTGTAAGTTCTCAATTTTATTTTGTAATTCTTCGTAATTCATAAGCATCACCTCTACTGGTTTTCCTGTTCTAATGTATCTTGTTTTTTCAATTCTTGTTTTTGTGTTTCCGATAACTCTCTCTTTCGATCCGAATACCAATAAAAAAGTTCTAAAATACCACCAACAAGCGCAAGAATATAATACAACTTGGTGCGATCTGTACCGATACAACGAATGAGTCCTACTATACCCAAAACTATACCAAGAATTGATAAAAATAATGACCAACAAGAAGACCAGCTTTTAACCAATATAAAACACTCCCTTTCTTTACAAAACTCCTATTATCATTTCACCTACATCAACGGACTAAACAACCGCAAGAGCAACTGCCAGCCCCGTAGAGCCAGATTTCTTTTTACGCTGTATTTTTCTGTTACTTCTGTGCAGATGGGGAAGGTGCTGTCAAAGTCTGCTTTTACATCCTGTACTGCCTGACAGCCATACAGCCAGCAGCCATTCTCAAAGTGTAGATACAGACTGCGGAAATCCAGATTGATGGTGCCTACTGCAGCTACTTCGTCATCACAGACAAACTGCTTGGCATGCATAAAGCCCGGTGTATATTCAAAAATGCGCACACCATAGGCCGCCAGCCGCGCATAGTAGCTGCGGGTGACTTTAAACACCAGCTTTTTATCAGGAATGCCCGGCGTGATGATGCGCACATCTACACCGCGGCGCGCTGCTAATGTCAGTTCCCGCTCCATTTCATCATCAATAATCAGATAGGGGGTGGTGATATAAACATATCGTTTGGCATTTTTAATGATGTTCTGATATACGTTTTCGCCTACGCTCTCTTTACGCAGCGGTGAATCGGCATAGGGCTGCACATAGCAATGTTCCTGCGCCTGATATTGAATTGACGACAGAAACGGCGCCGGATCATCCGGCACTTTTTGCGTGACATTCCACATTTCAAAAAATATGAGTGTCAGACTGCGCACTGCATCACCGGTCAATTTGACGCCGGTGTCTTTCCATTGGCCATAGGGATGGGTATAGTTAAAATATTCGTCGGCCAGATTATAGCCGCCGGTATATGCGATTTTT
>USPE01000235.1 GCA_900556545.1 uncultured Peptococcaceae bacterium
TAAACGGCAACCGCCCTGTTTTGTAAGTAGTGGGTAATATGCAAAAGAAGACCTGCTGCCTTTGCAGCTTGTCCAACATGTTGCATTTACACTGTAAGTATACCACATAGTGTCCAATGTTTACAAGCGTACAATATTTCCTGTAGGGTGAAATATTAGTAATTTACCGGCAGGTAAAAAATTGGTGCGGAAAAGCACAGAAGTTTATGCTTATGATACCGCAAATGATGGCAATGGGCAATGGTCATCATTTGCCAGACAATATCTGTTGCAGCGTCCACACGCTGCTCTGGACAGCGGCTGCGCGCATTTTTGTCGCTTTGGACTGCGTCCAGCTCCATAGAATACCCTTGCTGCAGTCCATCCAGAGGTGGACTTTCTGCAAAGATATTGCCTTCTTGGTGATTTTGCCTAATGTGATTATACAAATAGAATAAGATTGCACCTTTTCTTAAAAAGCAACAGGCAGTATTTTCAACATCGAACAATGAGAAATACCGCCTGTTTTGCAGTGCGGCTATTGCATCATTTTAATCTTGAGCAAAGAAACACCCTGCATCAAATCATCATTGAATTCACGGCTGACCTGTTTGACCATACGATTGACTTGAATCATGTACTGCTCCAATACTTTGCTGCTTTCCGCCCGAACACGGGGAGAAATCTTGCGGATGCGGGCATACTCCCGCAGCAGTTGATAAAATTCGTCCTGATAAGCGTCCAACTTTTGCTGAAACGCCAGTAGTTCTGGATTCATAAAAATCGCCTCCTATACTACTAGTTACTTTATTCAGAAGACCGAAAAAATATTTCAACTAAATTTTATTGTTTGAATTTTATTGTTTTTCGATAAAAATTCGTTGACAAACAATAATTGCTTCTTTAAAATGATTTGACAGAGGGAGGAGATGCCTGTGTGGAATCACTCAAAATCGTTGCTTTTAACCGCCTGGTGGATTCGTCTGGCCTTATTGGGCTGGCTGCTGATTGCAGCGGCGCTGCCGTTTTTTCAATTAGAGCGGGCAATGCTGGTATTATTTTATATTGTGTTTTTGCCGGTATTGGCGGCGTTATATGGCATGGAGCGAATGCTGCGCAATATTCAGCGGGGTATTGTTTTTGCAAACGCAAACGCGGCATATCTGCGTTTGATATCCTGGGCCTGTTTTTTTTCCGCAGTCTTTTTGTTGGTGGGCGCCTGTCTTTGGCCGGTTTTGATTTTAGCAGCAGGTTGTATCGGCTTTTTGGGCTTATTTGTGCGAGTCATTAAAAATATGCTGACAGAAGCCATTGGCATAAAAGAAGAAAACGATTTTACCGTTTGATATACAGCATGTAAACATACCACAGGGAACGCAGCTGTACGCAACTGTTAGCAGCAATAGAGAAAGGGGCGGTGATATGCCCATTGTAGTAAATCTGGATGTGATGATGGCCAAACGAAAAATGTCGTCCGGAGAATTGGCCGAGCGGATTGGCATTACACCGGCCAATTTGTCCATTTTAAAAAATAATAAAGCCAAAGCCATTCGCTTTTCTACATTAGAAGAAATCTGCAAAGCGTTGAATTGTCAGCCGGCGGATATTTTGGCTTATGAGGAGGAATAATCTATGATTCATTTATCGCAACGGCTGCAGGCCATTGCCGATTTTGTGCCGCAAGGAGCAGCTGTGGCCGATATTGGCACCGACCATGGTTTTTTGCCTTGTTATCTGGCGCAGCAGCAAAGAGCCGACAAACTCATTGCCTGCGATGTCAATGCCCAGCCTTTGGCCTTGGCGCAGAAAAATATTGAAGACTACAATCTGCAGGAACAGGTGCAGACCCGTTTGGGAAACGGTTTGACTGTATTGCAGCCCGGTGAAGTGACAGTGGTGACCATCGCCGGTATGGGCGGCAGCTTAATGCTGGATATTCTGGATGCAGCGCCGGCAGTGGTGGATCGACTGCAGCGCATTATCTTGCAGCCCAATGTGGGTGCTGAAGCTGTGCGCATCTGGGCGGAAAAAAATCGCTGGCAGATCGTGGACGAAGCGCTGGTGCGGGAGAACGACAGATTCTCTGTTATCATTGCGTTAGAACCGGGACGGGGAAAGCCTATGAGCGCAGTGGAACTTTATCTGGGCCCTGTGCTGCTGGAGCAGCGCCATCCGCTGTTAGGTCTGTATATCAGTGAGGAATGGGAAAAAGCGCAGCGGATTTTGGAACAGCTGAAACGCAGCGACAGTGAAGACAGTCAGAACAGGATAAGATTATTGGAACGAAAATGGGAAGATATCAATGGGGTGATGAAATGTCGATTGGGTGCCAGTCTTTTATAAAACAAATGGAGCAGTGGGCGCCGCTGCAATATGCAGAGGAATGGGACAATCCGGGATTGCAGGTTGGCCGGAGAGAAAAAACATTAAATAAAATCATGGTTGCCCTTACGCCGGGAGAAGCAGCGGTAGATGCAGCCATTCAGGCGGGAGCAGATATGCTTTTTACCCACCATCCGCTGATTTTTAAACCGGTAAAACAGATTAACAGCGATACAGTTACAGGGCGTATCTTATTAAAACTGATTCAGCATGATATCAATTTATATTGCGCTCACACCAATCTGGACATTGCCAACGGCGGTGTCAACGATGTGCTGGCCAATGCATTGCAATTGCAGGATATTCAGCCGCTGGCCGATCTGGTGCAGGAAGTATTTTATTACAAAGTTGTAGTTTATGTGCCGGTGGGTTATGAAGAAGCAGTGCGGCAGGCTATGTGTAATGCCGGTGCCGGCTGCACCGGAGGTTACAGCACCTGCACATTCCAGGCGCGGGGCACAGGCACCTTCCTGCCGGGAGAAAATACCAATCCTTTCATCGGTGAAGCAGGACGATTGGAATATGCCGATGAATACCGGCTGGAAACCATTGTGCCGCAGCCGTTGCTGCCTGCAGTCATTGCTGCTATGAAACAGGCGCATCCCTATGAAGAAGTGGGATACGATGTATTCCGGTTAGAAAATGACGGCCCAATGCGCGGGATTGGACGGGTTGGACAATTGAAAGCGCCTGTAACCTTAGAGCAGTTTTTGGCATTTACAGGTCAGCAGCTGCAGTGCGATCATTTGACCTATCAGGGCGATTTGCAGAAGTCTGTGCAGCGTGTTGCGCTGTGCGGCGGCAGCGGTATCTCTTATCTGAAAGCTGCCAAAAAAGCAGGCGCTGATGTGTATGTAACCGGTGATATGAAATATCATGACGGTCAGCTGGCCAGTGAACTGGGCATCAGTGTGGTAGATGCAGGACACTTTGGCACAGAACGATTGATTACACAAGCTATGGCAGAATTTGTCCGTCAGCAGGGTGCAGAGGCGGTGGTCTTTGAGGAACAGGATTATCTGCATCACTGGGTGGGGACTTGTTAAAATTCCGTATTACTGCGTTGTTTGAAAATTGGTTTGCTCGCGTACCGTAAGTACGCCGCGCTGCACAAATTTTCAAGCCGCCTTGTACTACGAAATTTTTCCTGCGTCCAGCTCGGATAAAACAATCTGCGTTGCTGACCATCCCAATTCAGAATTTTGGCAAAGGATAGGCCAGCCTTATGTGCAAGTCAGGGAGATGTTTTGTTGCCGTTGTCGACATTGAAACGGACAGATGCGCAGTCTGTCTTGCTGAACTGGACGCAGTCCAAAGTGAGGCAGACCGACAAGCAGATGTCCACTGAAGGAAGGTAGGCAACAAACAATCTCCCGACGATGGAATATTACAAACAAAAATGTTAGTGTGAAAGATTACATGGTCGGCTATCCTACCTTTGCCTATCCTTCAGTGCTTCGGACACCAACTTGTTTG
>USPE01000236.1 GCA_900556545.1 uncultured Peptococcaceae bacterium
ATTTTACAGCGGGATCTGCAAGCAGCGGCAGAAATTATCGCCAACTGCTGCCGGCTGAAAGCGGAAGTGGTTGCGCTGGATGAACGGGAAGGCGGCGTGCGGGCGAAGCTTAATTATGGGCATACCATTGGTCACGGTTTGGAGTTGGCCGGGCATTATCAGGGCTATTTGCACGGCGAAGCTGTGGCAGTGGGCATGGTGCTGGCAGCCCGGTATGCGGCGCAAAAGGGTATGTGCGATGCCGAGGTGGAAACAGAAGTGGCGGCGTTGCTGCGGCAGTTTATGCTGCCCACAAAAGCGGATGCAGCCTTGGCTTTGACAGAAGTGATGGACAGCATGATGCTGGATAAGAAGGTGCAGGACGGCAAGCTGGTTTTTATCTTGCCGGAAGCGTTAGGGCGTGTTAAAATAATAAAAGATGTTTCGCAGGAGGAGATTGCGGCTCTTTTGCAGAAAGAATTTGAAGTATAGAAGGTGAAAGTATGAAAGCCATTCGTGGTGCCCATACGGCGCAGGCCAATACAGCAGAAGCGATCCGCAGCTGTACGCTGGAACTGCTGGAGACTATCATGCAGGAAAACCGATTACAGACAGAGGATATTGTGAATATAACTTTTACTGCCACCAGAGATTTAACTGCTGCCTATCCGGCTAAATTTGCCCGGGAACTGGCAGGCTGGGATCAGGTGCCGCTGTTTTGTGTGCAGGAGATGTATGTGGAAGGCTCGCTGCCTTCTTGCATCCGTGTGATGATGCTGACCGAGCAGGAGCGTTCTGCACAGGTGCAGCATGTTTATCTGGGTGAGGCTGTGCGTCTGCGTCCTGATTTAAAACGCCAGTAATGGGTTGGCGCATTGCGGTAGATTGTAAATAACAGAAAGAGGGAATGAATCATGTATACAGCACGTTTACGCGCAGATAAAATGGCTGCGCTGAAAGAAAAAGATACGGTAAAAAACAAAGTAATTACCTTATTGCTTTCCGGTTTAACCTATAAGCATAAAGAATTGGGTCGTGACTGCACCGAGCAGGAATGCTTGGATGTCATTGCCAAAGAACTGAAACAGGAACGGGAAGCTTTGGAATTATCCAAAGACAGAGCAGATAAAGTGGCTGAACTGGAGGCTGAAATTGCTATTTTGGAAAGCTATCTGCCAAAACAGATGAGCGCTGAAGAAGTGGCTGCTGTTGTTGCCGAACTGGTTGCACAGGCTGGTCTGGAAACCACTGTAAAAAATAAAGGCATGATCATGAAAACTGTGATGGGCGAATTAAAAGGAAAAGCCGACGGTAAAGTGATTGGTGCTGCGGTAGATGCTTTGTTAAAATAAAAATGGAGATGCGCCTGCGCTGTTTGTATGCAGTGGGCGCATTTTTTGATTCTGTTATAAGATTGGGATGACAAAAACTGAAAGTATCAGCTGATAAACTGATGGGACGAAGCTGTTGATGTTAAAGTTAGAAAGTTGGTTTTGGCAACAAAATTTTGCGTACAAAAGAAAGGAACGATGATATGGAATACAGAGAGATGATGGTGGAAGATATTCCCATAGTGACTGCATTATATGTGGCGTCATTTAATGCAGCGCCATGGTATGATAAATGGACAGAGGAGAGCGCTGCCAAACGGCTGACTCAAATGCTGCGGAGAGACAGTGCTTATGGTTTGCTGGCTTATGATGCACAGGGTGTGTGCGGTTTGATTATTGGCGATGAGGAGCAGTTCTATTATGGCCCGCAGTTTCAGATTCGTGAATTTTGTGTGGATAACAGCCGCAGAGGCCAGGGATTTGGCACCGCCATTTATCAGGAACTGGAGCAGCGGCTGCGCCAGCGGGGAATTTGCGAAATTGTGCTGTATACTTTGCATCATAAAGCCGCTGAAGGATTTTATCAGCGCCAGGGCATGACTACCAGCCAGGATATTGTGTATATGACAAAGAAGTTGAAGTAGGGATGGGCTGTAGAAAGAAACGAGGTGATATATATGTACAATCGACAGCTTGAAACTTTTCTTCGTGTGGCGGATGCAGGCAGCTTTAATAAAGCTGCTGAAGAATCTTTTATTACTCCCACTGCTGTTATAAAGCAGATGAATCTATTGGAGCGTTCTCTGGGTGTAAAACTTTTTGAGAGAACGCACAGAGGCTTGATTTTAACGAAAGCAGGAAAATCCTTATATCAAGATGCAAAATATGTTATTCAATACTGTCGGGATTCTGTTACACGGGCGAAGAATGCCATGCAGGAGAGTACCGATATTATCCGGATCGGCAGTTCACCGATGACTCCTGCACAGCTGCTTATGCAGTTATGGCCGAAAATACAAATATATTGCCCTGATTTGAAATTTCAGATTATTCCTTTTGAGAATACACCGGAAAATGCCAGAGAAATTCTGGCCAATCTTGGCAAACACATAGATGTGGTGGGCGGTATTTTTGATGAAACTTTGCTGGAACTGCGGAGTTGTGCAGGGCTTGAATTATCCCGTGAGCCTTTTTGCTGTGCGGTTTCCATCCATCATCGGCTTGCTGCCAAGGAACAATTGACTCTGCAGGATCTCTACGGCGAAAACCTTATGCTGATGAAGCGGGGGTGGAGTCAATATGTGGATCGGCTGCGGGATGATCTTTGGCAGAATCACAGTCAAATTCACATTGTTGATTTTGAGTTTTACAGTATGGATGTGTTCAATCGCTGTGAAAACGGAAACCATGTTTTATTGGCCATTCCGGGATGGGCAAGTGTACATCCTCTTTTGAAAGTGATTCCTATGGACTGGGAGTATTGCATTCCATACGGCCTGCTTCATGCGCCGGAGCCGTCAGAGACAGTAAAACGGTTTTTGTCAGCTGCGCAGACAGCGATGAATCGTTGTGAATGATGAGTTATAACCGATAAGTATATACTGATGAACAAAGCGAGACTTCTGTTGGGGTCTCGTTTTTTTTATACTGGAAACACAGAAGAACATATCTGAACAATGATATACGAGGTGGTGAAACCATGCAAAAAATCCTTTGTAGCGGTATTCTGTTTTGTCTGCTGTTATGCTTTGCCGGGTGTACAACAGTAAGTGCTGCAGCAGTAACGCATCCCGATGTGGATGGTTCAAGGGAGATAGAAAGGGGCAGCTTTGTGCGGGCAAGTCAAAATATAGATGTGTTGTATACAGCAGACACAAAAATAACAGATGTGGTGGAAGATTCGGTTTTTGCTGACTATGGCAGGTTGATTTTTCCATTGGACAGCAGATATTACAGTGGGGATACATTGGGAGATTTAAAGCTTACCTGGTACAGCCGCATGGATTGGAAAAAGACAGTGGAAATTGCAAATTATTTTAAATCCCATGCCGAAGCCGGTGATGTAATTTTCTATGACATTTACACGGATGAAGAAAAAGCGGCTGACCCTGAGAAAGAGAATACGGGGCTGTTCTTTTTCAAAGGAACTCCCGGGGAAAGATTTGCCGTATGTAATGCTGGCGGCGGATTTGCCTATGTAGGTGCCATGCAGGACAGCTTTCCCCATGCACTAGAGTTGTCCAAGAAAGGGTATAACGCTTTTGCGCTGATCTATCGTCCTGAGGCTCAGACTGCCTGTGAGGATCTGGCGCGGGCGATCAGCTTTATTTTTGAACATGCCGAGGAGTTGGAGGTAAACACTGCCTGTTATTCTCTCTGGGGTGGTTCTGCCGGAGGCAGAATGGCAGCCTACCTTGCATCCTACGGTCCGGCAGCCTTTGGCGGTGATGCGCTGCCCCGGCCCGGTGCAGTTGTGATGCAGTACACCGGACACAGTGCCT
>USPE01000237.1 GCA_900556545.1 uncultured Peptococcaceae bacterium
AGCACATCATCTTGAACTTGTCAACACCTTTTTTCAAATCTTTTTAATTCTTTTTCCAGATTTGGTAGGTCTTAGCGGTTCGCGCTGACGACTTTGCTATAATACCACCTTCCACTACCTCTTGTCAACTCCTTTTTTTACTTTTTTCTCTCTTTTTTTATCTTTTCTTTTGCTTTGCCCCTTTTCCCTGCCTGTTTCGCCCAATTGGTACGTTAGAATTATATGAGCCATGCAAAATGCAAAAAAGCAGAAAGGACCGCGGAAACTATCCGCAGTCCTTTCTGCTTGTGTTTGTGTGAAGTATCTTAAAATGTTTATGCACTGATAATTCTTACAGCTGACCTCTTACATCCTGATCCAGAGCAATTTCACGAACCAGTTCCCCTTTATTCAGTTCTACAACGCAAGCTGTTTTGTCTGCAGTTACAGCTACGCCATATTTTTTAGCCAGACCTTTTTTACGAGTAATGTCTACTTCGATAAATTTGTATTTGTCGCCTGCATTTCTGTTGGCTTCATCTACTTTACCCATTTTATCCAGGCTGTCACCAAATTCCGGACTCCAGAACCCTAACAATACAGGTTTTTCTGATTCTACTACATTTACTTTGAAATCTTCCTGTTCTTCAATGTAGCGTTCTGCAGCAGTAGCAGCAGTTGCGCCATCACCGATTGCAGTAGAAACCTGACGCAGATATTTTGCACGTACGTCACCAACCGCAAATACACCTGGTACATCTGTTTCCATCATTTCATTTGTATGAACCCAGCCGCGGCCGTCTAAATCCATCTGACCTTTTACACATTCAGTACCTGGTACCATACCTACAAAGAAGAATACATATCCGCATGGGAAGTCAGTGATTTCACCGGTTTTGATATTTTTGATTTTAACGCCTTCTACTTCATCTTCCCCTTCGATAGATTCCAGTACGGAGTTCCAGATGAAATTCATTTTTGGATGATTAAATGCTTTCTCAGCAGCCTGTTTGTTGCAGTCCAACTGACCTTCGTCATGCAATACGATTACAGTAATGCTTTTTGCATATTTTGCAATGTACATACCTTCTTCAATTGCCTGGTCGCCGCTGCCTACTACTACTACGTCCTGACCTTCGGTAAATTCCGCATCGCAGGTTGCGCAGTAAGCAACACCCATACCGGCCAGTTCCCGTTCACCAGGGATACCCAGTATTCTTGCTTCAGTACCGGTAGCAATGATAACAGCTTTTGCCTGATATTCATGCTTTTTAGTTTTAATGATTTTGATATCGCCGCTGAAGTCTACAGATTTTACTTCTTCTTTTTTTACTTCTACGCCGAAGGACTGCGCATGATCAGCCATAGCCCCTGTCAGATCCGGACCTGTAGTTTCTTTATAACCAGGATAGTTTACAATTTCTCTTGTTGTAAATGCACGACCGCCCAGAGAACCTTTTTCAAGAATTAATGTTTTCAATTTTGCACGGCCACCATAAACGCCAGCACTCAAACCAGCAGGACCGCCGCCAATAATAATCAGATCATATAATGTTTCTTCAGACATGAAAAAAACCTCCCAAAATCCTTTTGTTTTATAATGTTTGATTTAATTATGTAAATAATTCAAATCCTTCTGTGAGTATTATATATCATATTTATGAATTTTTTACATAGCTTCCTTCAATATGGCTATACAACTTATCTATATGGCAAAACATGCCGCTCAAAAGCGGCAGTTGTTTCGCCCCCAAAGTCCTCTTTCCAGCCCGATTTCTTCATTTTTTAATGCTCAGTGCAGCTTTTCCAACAACTGCGGAAACAGCCCTATACTGCGCTTCAAAATACCCTGCATATAGGCAATGGCAATGCCGTAGTTGGTAAACGGTATATTCTGATCGGCAGCACATTTTTGCCGATAACGCATTTCCCGCTCATTCAGCATACAGCCGCCGCAATGGATGACCAACTGATACGCTGACAAATCATCAGGAAATTCTGTGCCTGACGTAAAAGAAAATTGCAGCTGCTTACCGGTATAGTCCTGCAGCCAACCAGGCATTTTTACAGTGCCAATATCGTTGCACTGCCGATGATGGGTACAACCCTCAGAGATTAACACCCGATCGCCATCCTGCAGTCTGCCGATGGCATCTGCCCCCAGCACAGCGCCTTCCAACTGGCCCTTGTAACGCGCCATCAAAATAGAAAAGGATGTCAGCGGAATATGCGCCGGCGTAACAGCAGCCACCTGCCCAAACACCTGACTGTCGGTAATCACCATTCGCAGCTTATCACCCAACTGCCCCAATACATCCACCAGCTCAGATTCCTTTACAACCACTGCAACCCCACTGGCATCTAAAATATCCCGGATGGTTTGCTGCTGCGGCAATATTAACCTGCCTTTGGGTGCTGCTTTATCAATAGGCGTTACCAACAGCACCATATCCCCAGTCTGCAGCATATCACCCACAATTCTGTTTTTGCCTTCCTCTGTCACTGCCAATTTGCCGATCGTCTCTTTGAGCGCCTCAATTCCAATCCGCTCGGTAGCGCTAACCAGACAGGCATTTTCTTCCAGTTGCAGTCCGGCAGGTTCCGCCAACTGATCACATTTATTATACACAATTAAAAATGGAATTTTCTTGTCCTGAAACAACGCAATCAGTTCAGTCTCTACTGCAGTTTTTCCCAGCAACGCATCCACAACCAGCACAGCCACGTCTGTTTTATTAAGCACCTGTCTGGTTTTGCGCACACGCAGTTCTCCCAATGCACCTTCATCATCAATCCCCGGCGTATCAATAATTACAACCGGTCCCATTGGAAGCAGCTCCATGGCCTTGCTCACCGGATCCGTGGTAGTTCCTTTAACATCGGAAACCACAGCAAGTTCCTGACCTGTCACTTTATTTACAATACTGGATTTTCCTGCATTTCTTCTGCCAAAAAAACCGATATGTACACGATCTGCTGACGGTGTTTCATTCATTCCCATAATTTTTCCTCTTTTCTTTCAGCATCAGACAGGTCCTCATCCATTCCTGTTCTCATCCACCTGTTTCATATTTCATAAGATCATTCGACCTTTGCTCCCGGCATTATCTGTTGATGTGCAAAAGCTTACGCCTCTGTTCCTGCCCTCTGCTTATTGCTTTTCGCAATTGAAGCAGGGGACTTACTTGATTTGGTTAAACGATCTCAGAATAATCAATTTTTCTGTCTTTAAAATAATATTCTTTATCCCGCTCATTCATTTCTCTCAGCACCCAGCATGGATTACCGACTGCAACCACATTGGAAGGCAGATCCTTCGTTACTATACTTCCGGCCCCAACTACAACATTATCACCAATAGTAACTCCCGGTAACACAACAACTCCAGATCCCAGCCAGCAGTTCTTACCGATATGAACTTCCATATTATACTGATATCCTTTTTCACGAAGCTCCGGTAAGATCGGGTGCCCCGCAGTTGCGATGGTCACATTTGGACCGATCATGGTATAATCGCCAACATAAATATGACCGTCATCTACCAGTGTCAGGTTAAAGTTGGCATAGACATTTTTTCCAAAATGGACATATGCACCTGCCATATTGGCGTGAAGCGGTGGCTCGATATAACAATCTTCACCAATCTCCGCAAACATCTCTTTCAGCATTTCTTTTATCCAGCTGTGTAGGGCGTGTCATATTGAAATCATAAAGCCTGTCCAGTTTCCTGATCTGATCCTGAAAGATTTCATCGTCATTAGGGAGATATAATTCTCCTGTATGCATTTTTTCTCATTGAGCGCATGTCAGCACCTCCTTTTTTGCGT
>USPE01000238.1 GCA_900556545.1 uncultured Peptococcaceae bacterium
CCCCAGTCCAAGGTGCCGTTGGAAAAACTGAAACGGGTGTATTATCACGCCAGAGGCTGGAACCGCAACGGACTGCCCAAAAAACGGCTGCCGAAGAAGCTGAAGATTGGAGTGGATGACCATGATTGAGGTGCAGTTATTTGGTGTGGCGCGGTTAAAAGCCGGTGTGCCGTCCTTTACTACCAATGTGCAGACCTTAGATGAATTGAAGGGTATGCTGCCCGGTATCAGCCGCAAAGAAGCCAATCAGCTGGTGGTGCTGGTGAATGGCAGCAGCGTCGGCAAAAGATATCGGTTTCAGGATGGCGATATCGTTGTGTTTTTGTCGCCGGCAGGAGGTGGTTGAGGTGGAAGCGGTAAAGAAGAAAAAGCGGCCTGTGATTGATAACCGTACCTGTGCAGGATGCTCTCTTTGCGTAGAAAACTGTCCGCTGGACTGTTTGCAGATAGAGCCGCCCAAGTATCATGGGGATATTCATACCATTGCCAGATTGATGGCGCCGGAACGCTGCACCGGCTGCGGCATCTGCGCCAAGGCGTGTCCGATCAGGGCTATTACAATGAAATAAAATTGACAACATGAAACCTAGAAAGAAGGAACATCGTATGGGGAAAAAATTTTGCCGCCTGTTTCAGACGGGAATGAAGGGAGCTATGTATCTGCTGCCCTGGTCCATGCCAAAGCTACTGGAAGGCCCCGGCAAAATAAAAGAATTGCCAGCGCTGATTAAGTCCAAGGGCTATGATAAGGTATTGCTGGTAACGGATAAAACACTGCTGCAGCTGCATTTGGCCGATAGCCTGCTGGCTGCTTTGGATGCAGCCCAGGTGGAATATGTGCTGTATGATGGTGTATCACCCAATCCTACCGATGTGCAGGTAGAAGAAGGCGTTGCGCTGTATGGCAAACATCAATGCCAGGCGCTGATTGCCTTTGGCGGCGGCTCGCCGATGGACTGCGCTAAAGTGATTGGCGCCCGCATTGCACGGCCTCATAAGTCGGTGCGGCGTATGCAGGGACTGCTGCGGGTATTGCATCCCATTCCTACTATTTTTGCAGTGCCTACCACAGCGGGAACCGGTTCAGAAACCACCATAGCGGCGGTTATCACCAGTTATACCACCCGTCACAAGGCATCTATCACTGATTTGTCGCTGATGCCCAAGTATGCAGTGCTGGACCCGGAGCTGACTGTTGGTTTACCGCCGCAGATTACAGCAACCACGGGGATGGACGCGCTGTGTCATGCGGTAGAGGCCTATACCAATCATACCTATAATACCAAATTAGAACAGGATTTGTGCCGCAAGGCGGTAAAGCTGATTTATGATAATCTGTATACCGTTTATCTGGACGGCAGCAATCTGCAGGCGCGGCAAAATATGCAGCGGGCTGCTTTTTATGCGGGCAGAGCCTTTACCCGCGGTTCGGTGGGTTATGTGCATGCCATTGGCCACACCTTGGGCGGTTTGTACGGTACACCCCATGGTTTGGTTATGTCTATTTTACTGCCGCGGGTGATGCGTCAGTTTGGTCCGGCAGCGCACCAACGGCTGGCAGAGCTGTGCGACGTGTGCGGCATTCCGGTAACAGAGCATACAACGGCGGCCAAGGCAGAAGCGTTTATTTGCTGGATTGAAGAACTGAACGAAAAAATGGGTATTCCTGCTTATCTACCGGTGCTGAAAGTGGAAGATATGGACCAGATTGCCCAGTGGGCCTATCAGGAAGGCAATCCGCTGTATCCTGTGCCTGTGGTGTGGAGTAAAGAGGAGTTTAAGCAGTTTATTCTGTCATTGAGAGGGTAAGATGAGGCAATACATGCCTGCTGCATTTTGCCCATTCCTCAGTGTTCTGGACATCAACTTGATTGTTTTCCTCGCCTTGGACTTTGTCCAGCTCGGATTAAACAATCTGCGTTGCTGACCATTCCAATTCGGAATATATGGCAAAAGTAGCAGGCATATTTAAGCGAACATAATTATTTTACTATGGATATTAGTGCAAAAAAGTGCTTATGCAGACACCGCAGACGGTGTATGTATAAGCACTTTTTTATTTGTCTAAAAGGCAGTATTAAAAATGAAAGCGGATTCTCTATTTGTTAACCCCAAGTTCATATGCCTGGGATTGATAAAATCCATTTCCTGAAATGTAATCTTTTACAACCTGTAGTTTTATTTTTGATGATATTTCTCTAGGTATAATAAAATTCCCCTCTGGGTAAACAGCTTAATTATTTTAATTGTTTATCCAAAGAGGAACATATTAGAACTTGTCTTTCCTTTTCATTAAGCTTTAATGTATTTTTGGTTCTTGCTTTTGGGTTTATCCGGAATGGTCATCTTTAGTTGTCCGGATTCCAAAAGAGGTTTTAATATTTTTTTGCGAAAATATTCTCTGCTGGAGATACCAAGATGGGATTGCATATCGTCTCTTGTTTTTGCAGTTTCACAGAAATTAAGTAATTTCATCATGCGCTCATCATGCACTGTAACATGCGCGTTATCATGCGTTGTTGCACAGTACATGTTATAGTTTGCATTTTTTAAAACCACTCTAAAATCAGATGGAGTTGAGAAAAATTTTGGTTGCAGCTGCTCTGTATATCCTGGTAATTTTGCAGTTTCACTGATTATCTTCTTTAAACCGCTGCCACGCCGTTCCATAAATTTCATACGGTTTTCTTGGAAAACAAAATAATTAAACAACATATTTTTTGACAGCGGTAACTTATGTAAAAGAAAAAGATATTTTTCGACAAAAATATGGAAAATGGCGGGCAGTGTATTGTCAGATTTTATTATTATGCTATAATAGAACACATCTTCTATTTTCATTGCTGTTGTCGAAAAAACAGGTTTGAAGCAGCTCTGAAACAGGTATACTGTAATAGATGTAGTTTTCATCTATACAACAGAGAATATTACAGCTAGTGTACTTGAAAGTGAAGCAGCTGGTGTAAATTTTGCAGCATCTGCTTTGGGTGGAAAATATCTTTTAGCAAGCAAGGCCAGTTAGAAATAGTAAAAACAAAATTGTTATATATGTTTGGTACCCAAAATTATGGAGGTGGAATAATGCCGGATTTTAAACTTGTTTCAGAATATAAACCTACCGGTGATCAGCCCAAGGCCATTGCTGAGCTGGTGGACGGGTTGGATTCGGGCTTGCCCAAGCAGATTATGCTGGGTGTGACCGGTTCGGGTAAAACCTTTACCATGGCCAATATCATTGCGGAAGCCAATCGGCCTGCGCTGATCATCGCCCACAATAAAACGCTGGCGGCGCAGCTGTACAGTGAGTTTAAGGAGTTTTTTCCTGAAAATGCAGTGGAATACTTTGTCAGCTATTACGATTATTATCAGCCGGAAGCCTATGTGGCATCCACCGATACATATATAGAAAAAGATTCGCAGATTAATGAGGAGATTGAAAAAATGCGTCACTCGGCTACAGCAGCGCTGTTGGAGCGGCGGGACGTGATTATTGTAGCCAGTGTGTCCTGTATTTATGGGGTAGGTTCGCCGGAGGAATACCGTAAACAGACGTTGTCGCTGCGGGTGGGCTCGGTGCATGATCGGGATGCTATTTTGCGCAAGCTGGTGGATATTCAATATGAGCGTAACGATGTCAACTTTCATCGCGGCGCATTTCGTGTGCGGGGCGACAGCATTGAGGTGCTGCCGGCAGGGGCCAGTGAGCGGGCTATTCGCATTGAACTGTTTGGCGATGAGGTTGACCGCATTGCAGAAATTGATGTGATCACCGGGCAGGTGCTGGGGCTGCGCAACC
>USPE01000239.1 GCA_900556545.1 uncultured Peptococcaceae bacterium
GGTAAAACTGTCCGATGAAGGAGGGCAGGCAACAAACAGTCTCCCGATGATGTAGTATTGCAAACAAAATTCTTTCATTACCTATTTGTGTTAGCCGTAAATTTGGTTAATATGAATGTTTCACGTGAAACAATGGAAAAATCTGGTCAAAAACCTAAACTTAGGAGAGGAGATACATGGACATTTATGAAGCGAGCCGGAACTATAACATTCCCATGGAAATCCTTCGCACATATGAGCGATGGGGATTGTGCAGCAGCGTAAAAAAGGTTATGGGCGCATGGCAGTATGATGATCAGGATTTAGAGCGGCTTAGTGTGATTATGACGCTGCATGATATTGGATTTACTGCCGAAGAAGTAGAAACCTATATGCGGCTTTTATTAGAAGGCGGTGCTGCGGACAGTCAACGGTTAAAGATGTTGAATCAAAAGCGGGAGCAGACCCTCGATCAAATTCATTTTAAGGAAAAGCAAATGGCCTATCTGGATTATCTTAGATATCAAATTCAAAAAAATCAAGAGGAGTTGTGAGACATGAAAATTAACGAGAAAGAAGCATTTGAACAAGTCAATGTATTTGGCACAGGTGTGCCGAATGATGCCTATGCCCAATATTTTATCGGAAATTCTTTTCTGAATCCCTTAACCGATCCGCAACAGTGTGCGGTGTTTTTGGCTAATGTAACGTTTGAGCCGGGTTGCCGTAACAACTGGCACATTCATCACGGCGAAAAGGGAGGCGGGCAGATTTTAATCTGTACAGCAGGCGAAGGCTGGTATCAGGAAGAAGGCAAAGCCGCCGTCAGCCTTACACCGGGAACGGTGGTTGTCATTCCGGCAGAAACAAAACACTGGCATGGCGCCAAAGCGGATTCCTGGTTTAGCCATATAGCCATTGAAATTCCCGGCGAGAATACCAGCAATGAATGGTGTGAGCCGGTAACTGACCCGGAATATCAAGTACTAGCATAATGTTCGCCCCGCCATTGCTGACAGCATTGCGGATGGGGAACAGGAGAAAGTTAGCGGGGTACAGGATATTCAAAGTGGGATTAGAGAATAAGAGGAGTGAAACGATATGCGTAAAGATGTGATGCTTTGGACAGGGGCCGGTCAGATTGGCATGGCAATTGCTCGCAGAATGGGCTATGGAATGAAAATTGTTGTAGGTGATAAGAAACTGGAAAATGCACAAGCCTGTGCCCGAATTATGAATGAGGCTGGTTATGATGTGATCCCTATGGAGATGGATCTGTCCAGCCGTGCGTCTATTAAGACATTGATTGCGGAAGGGCAGAAGTATGGTGATATTACCATGTTGGTCAATGCAGCGGGGGTTTCTCCTAGTCAAGCTTCGATTGAGACAATCTTAAAGGTTGACCTGTATGGTACGGCAGTGCTTTTAGAAGAAATGGGTAAGGTTATCGCTCCGGGCGGCGTGGGTATTACAATTTCCAGCCAGTCCGGGCATCGTATGGAGCAGCTTACTGCTCAGCAGGATACTCAGCTTGCTGTTACACCTACAGAAGAACTGTTGTCCCTTGCTTTGCTTCAGCCTGAAAATATCCGTGATACCCTCCATGCCTATCAGATGGCGAAGCGATGTAATGAAAAGCGGGTTATGGCTGAGGCGGTCAAATGGGGTGAGCGGGGCGCCCGCATCAATTCCATATCTCCCGGCATTATCGTCACCCCATTGGCTCTTGATGAGTTCGCTGGACCTCGTGGAGATTTTTACAAAAATATGTTTGCCAAATGTCCGGCTGGCCGCCCTGGTACAGCAGACGAGGTAGCAAATGTGGCTGAATTGCTGATGGGCAATAAGGGCGTATTTATTACCGGTGCAGATTTTTTGATTGATGGCGGAGCTACTGCGTCTTATTTTTACGGACCGTTGAATGCATAGGTGTATACCCTTGGATTCGTTTGCTTCATCTACAACGAGACATAATGAGACGTAAGACGAAGGAGGAACAGAAAATGAACAGGCCATATATTTTTTGTCATATGATGACTTCTTTAGATGGTAAAATTGCAGGATCATTTATGGAAACGGCAGAAAGTGAAATTGCCGGAGATGTATTTTATGACATTGCGTTTGGTAAAAATCCATATTATAAGCATCAGGGCTGGTTATCCGGTAGAGTGACAACGGATGATAACTTTACATTCTATGAAAAACCGGAATTAGATGAAAATGCCGCTTTGGTGCCGGATGGGGATTTTATAGCCAATCCGGATGCCGGTATGTATTATGTGTCAGTGGATCCTTCCGGTAAGCTGGGCTGGAAAAGCTGCGAACTGACATACATTGATACCCACGCCCATGTACTGGAGGTATTGACTCAAAAGGCCGGCAACGCATATAAAGCCTTTTTACGTAAGTTGGGTATTTCCTATATTATCGCAGGGGCGGATTCGTTGGATTATGGGCTCGTGCTGAAGAAGCTGAAAGAGTTGTTTCATATTGATACATTGATGCTTGGCGGAGGCGGCATACTCAACTGGTCCTTTATTCAGGCCGGTATGTGTGACGAAGTGAGCATAGTGATTGCTCCCGTAGCAGATGGTTCTGCGGAAACACCTGCACTCTTTGCCGCTAAAAACGGTTTGGCAGAAAATAGGCCGGTCGGTTTTGAATTGCAGAGTGCAGAGGTAAAAGACGGCGGCAGTGTGTGGCTGCGGTATCTCATAAAGAAATAAAGTAAGTTATGAATCAGCCAGAGTCTTATTTTTCAAATCGAGCCTTAAAAAATTTAATTGTTCCTCTTTTCATGGAACAGCTGCTTACCATATTGGTGGGCATTGCTGATATCTTTGCAGTTAGTTTTGTGGGGGAAGCTGCGGTATCGGGTGTATCGTTAGTAAATGCTTTTAATACCATTTTTATTTATCTGTTTACCGCTCTTGCCTCCGGCGGTGCAGTGGTGATCAGCCAGTATATTGGCAGGCGGGAATTTGATACTGCCGATAAGGCATCCAGCCAGCTTCTGGTTTCTTCTGTTCTATTTTCTGTCGGTATGGCGGCGCTAGTTGTTGGGGTCAATGAACCATTGATGCGGCTGATGTTCGGGCGTGTAGAGCCGGACGTGCTGGATGCCTGCGTCACTTATCTGCGGATTTCCGCTTATTCCTATCCGGCGCTTGCCATTTACAATGCAGGTGCGGCGCTTTACCGCAGCTTCGGCAAAACAAGCACGACCATGTATATTTCTGTGCTTGCCAATATACTCAATGTGCTGGGAAATTTTGTTGGTGTTTTTGTGCTGCATGCAGGCGTGGCTGGTGTTGCTTATCCATCGCTGGTTGCCAGAGTATTTTCGGCTGCTGCAATTACAATGCTGTGTTTTTCAGCAAAAAATCCCGTACGATACGGTGTCAACTGGATTTTTTCATGGAACCGAAAACTGCTTTATCAAATGCTGCGGATTGCAGTGCCCAACGGTATTGAAAGCGGTATTTTTCAGCTGGTGAAGGTAGGATTAAGCAGTGTTGTTGCGCTGTTTGGAACCTATCAGATTGCTGCCAACGGTATCGCGCAGAGTATTTGGAATATGGCTTCGTTGGTTTGTGTGGCTATGGGTCCGGTATTCATTACCGTAATTGGTCAATGTATGGGAGCCGGTGATGTAGCTGCAGCGGAATATTTTTTTAGAAAACTGATAAAAATCACGTTGCTATGTTCTATCGCCTGGAACGGACTGATTGCGACGGCAACGCCGCTGTTGC
>USPE01000240.1 GCA_900556545.1 uncultured Peptococcaceae bacterium
CAGCCGCAGCTGTCGGGGATTGCCTGACAGCTGTTCTTAAATCCAGAAGAATTGGAGTGTACAGCTATGCAAAGTTTAAATTATAAAGTTAGCACATTGGAAAACGGGATTCGGGTGATAACCGAAACAGTTAACCATGTGCAGTTTATGTCGCTGGGTATCTGGGTGGGTGTGGGTTCCCGCTATGAATCAGAACAGGAGTGGGGAATCACCCATTTTATAGAGCACATGCTGTTTAAAGGAACTGAAAAACGTACAGCAGAACAAATTTCCGGCGCCATTGATGCAGTGGGCGGCCAGCTAAATGCCTTTACCAGCAAAGAGAATACCTGCTACTATGTAAAAACGTTAACAGAACATTTTCCACTGGCAGTAGACGTGTTGTCGGACATGTTTCTGCACAGCAAATTTGACAATGAAGAGATTGCTAAAGAACGGGAAGTCATTACCGAAGAGATCAAAATGTATGAGGATACACCGGATGATCAAGTGCATGATATGCTCTCTGCCAATCTGTGGCCCGCTCATCCGTTGGGACGAGCCATTTTAGGAACGGAGGAAAGTATTGCCACCTTTGATCACGATGCACTCAAGGCATACATGAAACGGTATTACACAGGCAGTAACATTGTAATATCTGCGGTGGGTAATATCAGCCATGAGCAGGTTGTGGCAGCCATTCAGCAAACCCTGGGGCAGATTCCGAAAGGAGAAAAAAATCAATGCTTGCGGGCAGGTACAACTGCAGCCGGTGTGCATTGTAATTATAAAGAAATTGCCCAGAGCCAAATCTGTGTGGCCATGCCCGGGGTGGCCAAAGAAGATGCCCGCCTGTTCCCGCTGAGTATTTTGAATACCTATCTGGGCGGCGGTATGAGTGCGCGGTTGGTAAAGAAAATTCGGGAAGAGGAAGGACTGGCTTATTCGGTATATTCCTATAACGGTTCTTATAGTGATACCGGCGCATTTGTCATTGCCGTGGGAACCAGACCGGAAAACTGTCAGCAAGTTGTAGATATTATATTAGAAGAATTGGAAGATATCCGCCAAAATGGCATCACCCAGCAAGAATTGGAAAAAGCATTTTCACAGCTCAAAGGCAGCCTATTCATGGGGCTGGAAACGGTCAATAGCCGCATGAATAAGCTGGGCCGTTCTTTGCTGGCCTATGACAGGGTAATCACGCCGGAAGAAAACGTGGCAGAGCTGGCAAAGGTGACAGTGGCCGATGTCAAACAGTTGGCCGAAGAAATTTTTGCCAAGGATAAGCTGGAAATCACTGTTTTGGGTACAGTAAAAACGCTTCAAGTATAGTTGTCAAATATGGTTGTTAAAAGGCGCAATCAGCGTGGAGTGCCCTGCAAGAAGCTGTTCAGCAGATTTTTAACCAGCGGGTTTTCCAGCAGCTGTTGAATATCCTCCGGTTTGGGTACAGGCGGTGCAGATGCCACAGCGGCATTGGGCATTGTTGGTGCTGTTGGCCGCATAATGGGCTGTTCGGTATGGGCTGATGCAGCTACATCAATGGGCGGTTCAGCCATAACAGGCTGTTCAGACGGCATGCTGCGGGCCTGCAGGGCAGTCAGATAGGTGGTGAGCAGCGGCAGTATGCTTTCTACAGAGCCGATCAAATTGTTCAAATCCACCGTGATGCTCTGTACATTATTGCAAAATTCCCGCACAGAACTGCAGCCGGTGCTGATCAGCGCAGGGGTATCGCTGAGCCGGAACTTGCTGATAGTTCCCTTTCTGGGACGCACACGGCAGGGCGGCGGTGTGGGCCGCATAACCGGATGGGATAAATTTTGATTTATGACTCTTTCTCGCTGTGTTATATCCATCACAGGAATCTGGCGCATTCTGGACATAAACATCCTCCTTTGAGCTGCCTGAAGGGCAGAACAGTAATTGTATGTAATACTATATGCAGCACAGCGGAAGATGGTGCAGCAGTATTGTGAAAAAACAGTCAGTACCATGAAATATTTGATACAGAAAAATAAAATCATAGCGGAATGCTTCTGTTTGATCTGCGGATCAGACAGAGGCATTTTTTATTGTGGGAATAGATTAGTGGGCAGGTAATATGCAATCAAAAAACTATATTCTAACCTGTATAAATTTATTACTAAAAACAACTTGATTATTACTAAATGATGTAGTAGAATAACCATATAAAATAAATATAATAGGAGTGAAGAACATGATAAAAATTCAAAAGATGTCTGAAACAGAAAAAAAACTGATGGAATTAATCTGGAATGCGGAAGATTTACCGGTAACCGCTTCTGAAGTGCAGCAGTTGGCCGGCTCCATAAAGGATTGGAAGCATACCACAATTGCAACTTTTTTGCAAAACCTTTGTCAGAAAGGAATTTTGCGGGTGGTAAAAAAGGGTAATACCAATTTGTATTATCCGCAAATTACAAAGAACGAGTATTTACATTTTGAGACAATCTCCTTTTTTCAAGAGGTGCATAATGGCTCGGTGCAAAGTTTCCTGAGTGCTTTGTGTGCGCAAGAAGGAGAACTGGCATTGGATGAAACCCAGATTGCTGAGTTGAAAGACATGATTCATCGTTTGTAGGAATTTTTGGAGTTATTTTGGGAGCAAGAGAGGGGTGTGCAGAATGACCACGTTATTGGGAACAATCGGCATATTATCGTTGGTTGGTACAATCACATTTTTATTATTATTGTTGATGCAGATTGTGCTGAAAAACTATCTTCACGCTTCATGGTTCTATGGGAGTATACTTTTTCTCTCTTTATTTTGGATTTTGCCTTTATGGAAATTTGTTCCGCAAGTTTCAGCCTATACGTTCTTTGCCATAGATGCCATGCAATCAATTATAGTGTCGGATACTGACACAACTGCACCGGCAAAAACATACACGTATTTGGTTTGGCTTGGAGGGCTCTATTGCCTGGTTGCGTGCATTCTGGTTATGCGTTTTATCTGCCAGTACAAAAAGCAGCAGGATATGCTGTTGCAAAACAGTTGGTTCATTACCGACTGTGCAGATATAGAATGTCTGAAATCGTTACTATCTCAATATCGGATAAGCAATACGGTTCAGTTAAAATCCAGTCCGCTCACCAATACACCGCTTTTATTGGGATTTTTTCGCTATACCATCATTTTACCAAACTGTACCTTGCAGCCTGAGCAGCTGCGGCTTGTACTGCAGCATGAGCTGATTCATTTAAAACGGCGAGATAACTGGTGGAAGATATACATGAAATTGCTTTCTTGTATTCATTGGTTTAACCCTGTTGTTTACCTGCAAAGCAGCCTGTTTGATAATTTTTGTGAATTATCCTGCGATGAAAAAGTGGTACGTCATTTAGATTTATCACAGCGAAAACAATATGGTTTATTGATTTTGGAGTTTGTTCAGCAAGGATCCGTTACCCCAAAAAATTGCAGTGCATTGCAGCAGAATATTGATTTGTTAAAAAAACGATTGCTGCATATTGTGCAATATAAAAAAAGTAGAAAAGAAATTGGTTTCCTATTTATTATTTTATTAGGAATGACGTTTCAAGTTGGTTGTAGTTTATCAACTGGACTTCACACTCCTGAGCCAATACAGCAAGAAAATTTAGTAAATCGGAATTCCGTTAGCATAAATGAAAATAAGGTTTTTGAACAAAAGCCAATTGAAAGTTTTTTCTGGCAAGAAAAAGAAGGCGAAGATCGTATTATATTGGTTAT
>USPE01000241.1 GCA_900556545.1 uncultured Peptococcaceae bacterium
TGGCCCCCACAGAAGCCAGCATCCCAATCTGCTGTATTCGCTCATTTAAAGAAATGCTGAATCCATTGTATATCAAAAAGACAGAGCCAATGATCACAATCGCAAGCACAACACCGCCAATGGCATATAACAGCGTATTAAATATGGTATCGGCAGAATCCTCCGAAAGCCCCCAAAATCGCAAGACCTTGTTGTTAAAACTATAGTCATAGCCATTCGCTGTATCAGCCATATAAGAGCGAATTTTCTGGGGCTGATGCAGTGTCACAAACAAATTAAATCGATCTGCTGTTGTTGCTGCATCGGCTTTGGTAATGGCCGTATAGCCCGGCGCCGTATATGCTTCAAAGGAAGGACGCAGATAAATTCCCACAACTGTATAGGTCTGTTCTTGCTCCACCTGCAACATTTCATCGGCAGCATAAGCATCCTGCTGGCTGAGTACCTGTTCCCCAGCCATACGCTGACCAACCCCCAGGGTCAGTTGATCTCCAACAGATAACTCCACACCGCCGTTGGCAGCAACATGGGATGCTATCAAAATTTCACTGCTGTTTTCAGGCAGCCTGCCGGAAAGCAAGGAAATGGGCAGCGCAGCAAAAGCCTCTTCATCAAAGCTGGTGATATAAAGATAAGGTTTATCAACATTGACACCGCCGCGCAGCATGGCATAACCAATGGCTTCTGTCTGTACCGTTTGGGCAACGGCAGTATTCTCATTTTGTTTTTGCACAAAATCCTCATTTACATCCCAAAAAAGTCCCTGCCATGCGCCATATTTTTGCGCAGCCCCCTCCGCTGCATAATTCAGCAGCGAAATACCAAAGGTAATCACTGCTGTAATCAACGCTGTAGATAAGGCAACTCCAATAATGGTTACCATTGTCCTGGCGCGGCTGTTCTGCATTCCCCGCAAAGCAATCTTATGAAAAATATTCATGGCCGCGCCACCCTGCCATCTCGCACTACCTTCCCATCGGCAATGGTAATAATGCGGTCTGCCTGCAGCGCAATGGATTCATCGTGGGTAACCAGCAGCAACGTCTGTTGATATTTTTTATGGCTTTCCTTTAACAGCTTCATAACCTCACAGCTGTTTTTACTGTCCAAACTGCCGGTAGGCTCATCTGCCAGCATCACCGCCGGCACATTCATCAAAGCCCGTCCAATGGCTACACGCTGCTGCTGACCGCCGGACAGTTGATTGGGCAGATGATATTTTCGCTCCTCCAGTCCCAACAGTGTCAACAATTCATTAAGCCGTTGCTGATTGACCTTTCGCCTGTCCATCAAAACCGGCAGCGTTATATTTTCCACCACATTCAGTGTGGGAATCAGGTTGTGAAACTGATATACCATGCCAATCTGCCGTCGGCGAAAAATGGCCAGATGCTCCCGGCTTTGTCCATACACATCCTGACCATTCAAATAAATATTACCGCTGCTTGGTGCATCCACACCGGCGATTGCATGCAAAAGTGTCGACTTTCCCGATCCGGAAGCACCCACAATGGCAATAAATTCACCTTTTGTTACGGTCAGCGAAACATGATCCAATGCAGCTACCCGATTCTCCCCCTTGCCATAGAACTTGCACAGATTTTCAATTCTCAAAAATTCCATGTATACCGCTCCTTTCTGTTGCTATCTATAGCATAACCGATTGGCCTTACAGCGCGGTGACTTTTTGGTGAGAGATTTGTCACTTTGGAAAACGTAGTATAAACATAGCGCCTCCCTGCGGGTGATTCTTGGCAGTAATGGTTCCGCCCTGCTGTACGATAATGCGCTGGCACAACGCCAAACCAATACCATATCCGGAAGCATGCTCCTGACTGCCGCGGTAAAACCGCTCAAACACATGGCCCAGTTCTTCTTCGCAAAAACCTGCGCCGCTGTCGTGAATCACAAGTTCACTATATAGGAATGTATCGCTGCCCAATATCTCGATGCGCCCACTGCTGCCGATACTCTGCATACAGTTTTTCAAAATATTCTGCAGCGCTTCTGACAGCCAGCTTGCATCTCCCTGCAGCACCATACCCTTTGGCACCGATTTTTGCAGCGTAATCTCACGCAGCTCTAACGCAATAGCCAATGGCCGAACCGCATGGGCCAGCAACTGCTCCACAGCAATCTGCTCCCTTTGAAATTCCACCATGCCCGCATCCAGCCGCGACAATTTTAATAATGTGCTCAGCAACCAATCCATCTGCAAAAACAGCGCTTCTTCTTCCCGCAGCAGTTCTTTTCGTTTTCGTTCATTGGATTCGGTTTCCAACAACGATATAATCAAATTGGCTGATGTCAGCGGTGTACGCAGCTGGTGGGCGATATCTGCCAGAGATTGGGCAAGCTGCTCTCGCTTTTTTTTTAGCTGCCGATTTTGTTCCTGAATCCGCAATGTCATTTTGGCAATTTCACTTTGCAGGATTGCCAGTTCCCCTTCCTCTGCCTGATGAATCCACAGAACATCGGCATTATGAAGCACCTGATCAATCTGTTCCGATAACGAGGCAATCCGTTGATAACGCTTTGCGGTAAATATAAAAAATGCCGTGTTGAACACAGCAGCAGAAACCAAAACCATACCAACTGCTGCCGGATGTACGGCCAACGCCAATAAAACCAGCACCGCCATAATCAACAGCATCCACAGGCAAAACTGCCGCACCTCTTTATTTCGCAGCATGGCAGTCTCCCAACCGATACCCCAATCCCCGCACAGTCAAAATGATCTGCGGCTCTGCCGGATTGGTTTCGATTTTTTCCCGTAACCGTTTAATATACACCGTCAATGTATTATCATTGACAAATTCTCCTGCAGCATCCCACAACTCGTCCAACAGCTGTTCTCTGGTCATAATCATCTGCGGATGATGAAAAAACAGCAACAACAGCCGATATTCCAACGGAGAAAGAAATACTTCCCTGCCGTCTTTTTTTACAATACCACTGCCGGTATCCATCTGTAAGTCACCAATTTGAAAAACCGCTGCACTGCGTCCGCTTTTACGCAACGCAGCTTTTATACGGGCAATCAGCTCCCGAGGACGAAACGGTTTGATGATGTAATCTTCGGCGCCCATATTCAGTCCTGTCACCACACTGGCTTCATCACCGGAAGCAGTGAGAAAAATCACCGGTATCTTTTGCATCTCCTTCACCTCGGTATAAACTGCAAATCCATTTCCATCAGGCAAAGAAAGGTCTACCAGAGCCAGGTCAAATTGAGCGGTTGCCAACAAGGCAATAGCTTCTTTCTGCGTGGCCCCATGCACAACACCATAGCCCTCTGCACGGAGCAGCAAAATCAGATTTTTGGCAATGGCTTTATCATCCTCCACTAAAAAAATTTGTTTCATAATCTCCACGCTCCTCTCTGTCTTTTATCCTACTATGTGCTGCCTAATAACGCAGTCATCATAAAATTTCCTCTTTCATCAACTCATTTTCATTATAATTCTTTCCCATTGCCAATACAACGAAAGCCGCATAACGGATCGTGTAAATTTCCTACAAGAAAAAAAGACAGCACCATACTAAAACACAATATGGTTACCTCATCTACAACAACATTTCTCCAAAATCACCAAGAGGGCAATCTCTTTGCAGAAAGTCCACCTCTGGATGGAGATTTCTGCAGCCTGTTCCAATCGCGGCAGACGCAGTCTGACTAAGATGGACAGGCTAAGAAATGTCCAGAGCAGCGTGT
>USPE01000242.1 GCA_900556545.1 uncultured Peptococcaceae bacterium
GTGCAGCTACTGTCCAGAGCAGCGTGTGGACGCTGCAACAGATATTGCCCGATAAGCTGCCTATTCTTACAGCTGAATTTTTTTCCGCTCCAAGCGCTGCTGCACCGTTTGACTCAGCAGCTTATAAACAACAGTAAAGATCGGCACACCCAGCAGCATACCCAAAATGCCGCCCAGACCGCCGCCGACAACGATTCCCATCAATACCCATAAAGGCGGCAGACCAACCGATTCGCCCACCACTTTTGGGTAAATTAAATGCCCTTCAATTTGCTGCAAAATCACGATAAACACAATAAACCACACTGCCTGCATAGGCTCTACCAAGAACAGCAAAAATACTGCCGGCACCGTACCAATAAACGCACCTACGATTGGTACAATGGCAGACACACCGATCAACAGGCTGACCAGAAAGGCATATTCAAAATGGAATATCCGCATCCCGATAAAACACAGAGTACCCAAAATGCAGGCTTCCACCAACTGCCCGCTGACAAAATTGGTAAAGCACTGATTGATTAACTGGCTGATTTCCACGCACTCATCAGCCCACCGTTTTGGCAAGAAAGCATAGGTCATCCGTTTTACCTGCCGGCACATAGTTTCTTTGCTGAACAGCAAATACACAGACACAATCAGCCCGATGCCCACATTGGCAACACCCTGCACAATATTGGTGGTCACGCGGAACAACTGTGGAAACAATGTGGACAACGCATCTACCACCTGTTTGGTCAGCGCAGTTAATTCCTGCTGCACACTGGCTAAAATGCCGGCAGCATCTAAATCCTGTAAATGGGGCAAGTTAAACTGATTGAGCCAGGCCACTGCCATTTGAAAATTTTGCTGATAGGTTTCACTGTTATCAATCAGCATATTGACACTGTGCGCCAACTCAGGAATTACCACCGCAATCACACCGCCGAAAATACCAAAACTGAGCAGATAAGCACCAGCAATAGACAACGGCTTGGCTAATCGTTTAACAACCCGATTACCTTCATATTTGCCCAAAGCACGGCGGATTGCTTCATAGGGAATATTGAGTACAAAGGCAATGGCAAAGCCGATAAAAAAGGGTCTGAACAGCCGCAGAACAATGCCCAATGCACCGACCAGCAGATCAATTTTTGTGATTACCAGCACCAACGACACTGCAAAGGTAATCAATAGCAAATAGCTGCGAAACATTTTTTTCTCCATAAAAATTTCCTCCTGCAGAAAAAGGCAACAGAGCCTTATCAAAACTCAGTTGCCTTTTCTTTTTATTCTTCTACAATCTGCAGAGCCTTTTTGCCGCAAACCCTTGTGCAAGCACCGCATGCCACACAGGTATTATAAGTAATTTCCGGGGCATGATGATCATCCGCCTGATGCAATGCATCCATAGGACAAACCTTTACTGCCGGACAGCTATGATTGGCCGGACATTTCTGCAAATCTATGATCAACTTTTTAGCCATAGTATTTCTCTCCTTCGCAAAATTATTCATTATAATGATTCTGCATTTATGAGAGAAATTCCTTTGTCGCTTTATTGTCCGCCGGCTTTTACTTTAATCCACAATTGAGTCAGCTGTTCTTTTAATACCTGATTGTCTTCAAACACTTCGTCTTTATCATATCCATCTCTTGGCAGATATGCTTCGTTGCCTTCAAAGTAACCGCCTTCACCGCTCAGTTCATCCAATACTTCCTGATTAGAAGAAGCGTATCCAACAGTTTCGCTGTTATCCATA
Source organism: uncultured Peptococcaceae bacterium (assembly GCA_900556545.1). Classification (GTDB taxonomy): domain Bacteria; phylum Bacillota; class Peptococcia; order Peptococcales; family Peptococcaceae; genus UBA7185. The sequence continues at coordinate 1,743 of USPE01000242.1, forward strand.
GATGCTTCATAGCTCAAAATATAATTGATAAACTCATGAGCCAGTTTTGGATTTTCAGCATTGGCCGGAATTACCATAGCATCGCTCCACAGGTTGGTTCCTTCGTTAGGCAGGAAGAAACCCATCTCTTCATTTTCAGCTAAAATAGTAGCAGCGTCGCCACTGTATACCACAGCCATATCTTTATTGCCGTTAATCATACCGTCAATTACTTCATCCGCTACATAAGCCGGATTCATGGTTTTACGCTGTTCCATCAGCCATTCATAAGCAGCCTGTATTTCATCCGGATTCTGGGTATTCATAGAATAGCCCAGCGCTTTAAACGCTACCATAAAAGAATCCCGTTCAGAATCATACATATAAATTTTATCGGCATATTTTTCATTTTTCAGAATATTATAGCCTTCCGCTTCCAAGTCAGCCGCATCTACATTGTTCTGATTGTACACGATACCCACACTGCCCCAGAAATAGGGAACGGAATAGGTGTTGTCCGGATCGTACGGCAGATTTTTTACACCGTCAGCCAGATTGCCGATGTTTGGAATCAGACTCAAATCCAACGGCTGCAGCATTTCTTCATTCATCAACCGTTCAATCATGTAATCAGACGGAACCAGTACATCATAAGCATCGCCGGCCTGCAGCTTGGTATACATCATTTCGTTGGAATCAAATACTTCATAAACCACTTTTACGCCAAATTCTTTTTCAAAATCAGAGATTACACTTTCCCCGATATATTCACCCCAGTTATAAACCTTCAAGGTGTCAGAACCATATTTTTCAATGGCATCCTCACTGCTGGCGCCACCGCCGCCACAGCCTGTCAACAACAGCATTGCTGTCACTGCTACTGCAATTAATTTTTTCATGTACAGCACCCCTTTTTCAGATTAAAATAATAAAACGATTCTGTCAGACAACTACGCCAGAAACAGCTGTCCATTTGACATAAGCAATATACCATAGTTTGCCGGTGATTACAATAGAATCCTAGGAAAATAATTTCGACAGCACAAATTCCAAGCAAATCCAAACAAAACACAAAGCAATTCTCCACATAGAAAAATTCCGTAAGCAATGATACATTCTGTTTTAAAATTTTCACCACAGTTTCAAATAAAACTGATTGCAGCTGAGGCAAGACACAAAAAGGCCGTCTCAAATTTAGAGAGGACCTTTTTGCGTCTGCTTTATATCATATTGTTTTTATTACTATGCTCCGTTTTTTTATGGCTCTCGTAATCTATCGTTGTGCCAATTACAACGCCCAGCAGCATTCCCAATCCGGCACACAAACCAATAGGCAAAGAAAACACTGCTGCAATTACCGTGCCTGCCAGCAACCCTGCAGGAATTCCGTAACACAAATACTGATATTGCGCTGTATGCTTCTGTTTCATATGGTTTTCCTTTCTATTACGCATTTTACGATTGCCACTGCCTTACTGCGCAGCATCTTCCTGCAGCTGTGCCCGTTTTTTCTTTTTCTCCCGCTGCTCTTTGATAATCGGCACCACATTCACAACAACCAATATGATGGTAATCATCAAAATAATCAAGGTAGACAGCGCATTAATGGACGGATTTACCCGTTTGCTCATAGTATACACCAAAATGGAAATGTTATTGACTCCATTGCCGGTTACAAAATAGGAGATGATAAAATCATCAAAGGACATGGTAAAGGCAATCAGCGCCCCGGAGATAATCCCCGGCATAATCTGCGGCACGATAACCTTAACTAGCGCCTGCCAGGGTGTTGCACCCAAATCCAGTGCTGCGTCAGCCAAATTGGGATCTAAGGAACGCAGCTTCGGCATCACACTTAACATCACATAAGGGATACAGAACATCACATGGGCCAGCAGCATGGTGGTAAACCCTTTGCGGATTCCCAGCATACTGAAGAACATCAGTAAACCAATGGCGGTTACAATCTCCGGATTCATAATCGGCAGGTTG
>USPE01000243.1 GCA_900556545.1 uncultured Peptococcaceae bacterium
ACGCCGGCCGGAGATGTAGATGTGGGCGCATTGAATTTATCAGTATCGGTTGGAATGGATTATGATACGATGGAATCACTGAAAAAGATTTCTATTTCACTGCAAAATGGGCAGATTATCCAATTAACGGATATTGCTACCGTTACCGAGGCGCAGAAGGAAACCACTTATCTGAGCAGCTATGATGGAGAGGATACCATCAATATCGGGATTGCCAAACAGCAATCGGCTACAGCGCAGCAGGTATCGGAGGCAGTACACAATTTATTGGAAACGATGGAACGGACGATGGATCCCAATGTCAGTATTGAAATTACCAGCGATAGCTATGAGAGCATACAAAGCTCGTTGGATTCGGTGATGTCCACTTTGATTCTGGCGATTCTGATTTCTATGGCAATTCTGTTTTTGTTTTTGGGCGATTTGCGTGCGTCTCTGATTGTGGCCAGTTCTATGCCGGTGTCGGTATTGGCAGCGTTTATTATGATGCGGTTTGCCGGTTTTACGCTGAACATCATTTCTATGGCCAGTCTGGTTATTGGTGTGGGTATGATGGTGGATAACTCCATTGTTGTTCTGGATAGTTGCTTCCGCAGCAGAGCGCAGGGAAAAACGCTGTTTGAAGCGGCGTTGGACGGCACCAAAGAGGTTACTGCTTCTATTGTCGCCGGAACCATTACCACAATTGTTGTATATTTGCCGCTGGCTCTCATCAGTGGTATGTCCGGGCAGCTGTTTAAACCGTTGGGGTTTATCATCGCTTTTGCGATGACGGCTTCGCTGCTGTCTGCTATGACCATTGTGCCTCTGGCTTATTATTTCTATCGACCGGTAGAAAAGCAAAATGCGCCATTATCGAAAGTGATGCAGCATGTTACCAAATTGTATGAATGCTTTTTGCGCAAAAGCATTCACAAAAAGAAAACGGTTATTGTCATTACTGTTTTGCTCCTGGCCGTTTCTCTCGTTTCTGTTACGCAGGTAGAAATGGAATTGATGCCGGCCGGCGATGAGGGAACGATTTCGGTATCGGTGACAACTCGGCCGGGGATTCGTTTGGAAGAAAAACAGGAGATTCTGGAGCAGGTGGAGCAAGTTATCACAGCTTGCGATGATATGGAGCATTATTCTTTGCAGGATTCTTCTTTTTCGGTGGAATTAAAAGAAGACCGCGTCCAGTCTACAGAAGAGATCATGAAGCAATGGAAAGTGGATATGCGTCTTATTTTAAATTGCGACATTGAAATCAGCAACTCTTCCGCTATGAGTTCTATGAGCATGGCAGAGGATGAATTACAGTTCAGATTATCCGGTGATGACTATGATACATTAAAAGAGGCAGCTACAGAAATTTTGATGTTGCTGAATCAGCGTGAAGATGTTGCGCTGGCCACATCCTCTTTGAGCAATGCGGCTCCGGTTTTAAAAATAGAAATTGATCCGGTAAAAGCAACGGCAGAGGGCTTTACACCGTCACAGATTGCGTCTGAGATTCAAACATTGATGAGCGGCCAGGAAGCAACTACGATTACCGAGGATGGACAGGAACTTAGCGTATATGTAGAGTATCCGTCTGAAGAATATAAAAATGTAGAGGATATCCAAAGCATTACGCTGACCAGTCAGAATGGCAGTTCTGTTCCCTTGTATGACATGGCGCAGCTTGTATATAAGGACAGTCCGCAGACCATTTCCAAACAGGACGGTTATTATAATATGACCATTTCGGTAGAAGTGAAACAGGATAGGTTGCAGCAAAGTAAACAAGAAATCAATCAGGCAGTTAATGGGTATCCATTGCCGGACGGTGTTTCCTTTGGCGCAAATAGCATGCAGCAGCAGATGAATGAGGAGTTTGGCAGTTTGTATGAGGCAATTGCTTCGGCTATTTTCCTGGTATTTATGGTTATGGCGATGCAGTTTGAATCACCGCGATTTTCGCTGATGGTGATGGTTTGTATTCCCTTTAGTTTTGTCGGCTCCTTTTTGATATTGGCAATTAGCGGCAGTTCTATCAGCATGACTTCTTTGATGGGTTTTCTGATGTTGATAGGGAGTGTGGTCAATAATGGAATTCTCTATGTAGATACCGTTAATCAGAATAAATTGTCCATGGAATTGGATGAGGCCTTGGTGTATGCTGGCGTTACTCGGTTGCGGCCAATTTTGATGACATCACTTACAACCATTTTGGGTTTGCTGCCTTTGGCTATTGGGATTGGCGAAAATTCTGAAATGATGCAGGGTTTTGCGGTGGTAGCCATTGGCGGTATGCTGGCTTCTACAATATTAGCATTATTGCTGTTGCCGACCTTTTATAAGATAATGGATAAAAAGAGCAGGCCAAGAAAGGATAAACCTGGTTTTATGACCAAAAGCCGATGGGTACGGTTGACCGCAAAACGTAAAGCCAGAGAGTGGAATGAAACGGCAGAATCTTTGTTGGATTCGACTGAGGAATCATTGTAAAAAGAATGGGAGGTATTGTGCAATGTATTTAAAAAAAACAGTACTGCGGCAGGCTGTGCTGACAGTTACGTTGGCGGTAGGAATTTGCCAGATTCCTGCTGCTGCCTGGGCAGTATCCAGCAATGTTGTGGCAGAAACAGAACAAAAAACAGAGCTGACAGTATCACAGGTAAAAGATTTGGCTGTGATTTATAATCCGACCAATAAAACGTACACATTAAATCAGAAAAATCTGGATTTAAACGAAACAACCACATCCAATAGTCTGCGCAGCGCGGAAAATGCACTAAACAGCAGCTACGATATTGATACGTCCGGTGTGAGCGCCATTCAGTCACAAATTGATGCTTTGGTGGCAGAGTATGGCGAAAATCCAACTGATGCAGCAATTGCTGCTCAGTTGGAAACGCTGCGGCAGCAGCTGCAGGAAGCTGAAGATGCAGTGGATTCGGCATATGCTGCCAGCGCCAGCAGTTTTGACAGTGCGATTGCCAATATTGAACAGTTAAACAATACTCTGGACAGCTATGAGGATGAGCAGGAGGATTTGGATAAAACAAAAAAAGACTGGGAAAGTCAGGTGCGTATGATTGCCGAAGTGTTGTGTATGCAAGTAACGCAGTATGATAAAAATATTACCTTACTGGAAGATCAGATTACTTTGGCAGAGAAATCATTAAAACTGGCAGAGGTGCAGCAGCAGTTGGGCATGGCGTTAACAACCGATGTGCAGAGCAGTCAGATCAGTCTGTCGGAAGCGCAGCAAACGCTGGAAGATACCAAAGAGGATTTGCAAGATGTAAAACGTCAGATTAATGTTCTGATTGGGCGGACGCAGGACAGTCCACTGGAAATTACGCCTATGAGCGTTCCGGTGATAGTCAATGATGTGCCGGTTTATTCGGAACAGCTGGTAGAAGAATTTATAGAAAATGATTACACCCAAAAAACTTATGAGCGCTCCATTGCTAATTATAAAGAAGAAGTGGAAGACGAAACCGACAGTGATGTGTTGGAAGCAGCGGATAATAATATCGCCGCTGTAAAATTAAACATGGAAGAACGGGAGCGGGATCTGGCAGATCAGGTAAAAGCGCAGCTGAATAAAATGACAACAGATAAAGCCAGCTATGAAACCAGTCAGAAAAAAGTAACAGCCGAAAAGAAAGCGCTTGCCGCGGCACAGCAAAAGTATGATTTGGGGATGATTACTGCTTCTGAATTATTG
>USPE01000244.1 GCA_900556545.1 uncultured Peptococcaceae bacterium
GGCAGGAAAACGGTGTAGATCTATATGATTTATTGGATCGTGTGAGTTGTTGGTGCTGCCGGAACAAAAACAAACGGGAACTATACAACATCTGGCACCAGATGCCGGACTACTGGCAGCGGCTAAAAGAGTTGCAAAGCAAAATAGTCCAACCGTTTAAGGACTATGGCAGCATCTTTGAGCTAGAAAAAGAATTTGCCGCCGGATGGCAGCCGGGATATAGAACAATCAATAAAGATCCAAGACAGATGGAAATGAGGTGGGAATATGACCTGTAAAGATTGTCCCAAACGCACAATCACTTGCCATATTGCATGCTCAGATTATGCAGCTTATAAAGCAGAGCGGGAAGCATTTTTACAATACAAACGGCAAGAAAACATAAAAACTGATATAGATGTAAGACGGAGCATCCGTAAACAGGAGAATGGTCGCTCCATTGAGCGCCGCCGCAGAGGCTATTAAAGCGAAAGGAAATATAAACCATGAAAAAAATTGCAATCATAAACCTAAAGGGTGGAGTTGGAAAGACCATGACCGCGATAAATTTTGCGTATTACCTGACAAAACAGCACTATCGGGTATTACTTATCGACTGTGATAAACAGGGCAATCTAAGCAAGTTCTTTAACGTCTACGGTTATGAGAAACCAACCGCAGCAAGTGTTATTTTAGGAGAACGCAGAGCGGTAGAGGCTATCCGGACTACCAAGTATGAAAAATTGGACATTATCACCGCCAATATGGAACTGGTAACGGCGGATAAAAAAGTGATGATGGACGCATCACGCCAGCAGTGGAACCGATTCCAAAAGGCACTGAAAGAACTGGACTATGATTTCTGCATTTTTGATTGTGCGCCGGATATCAACATGATTACCATCAATGCTCTGGCAGCCAGTGACGAAGTCATTATTCCAGCCAAAGTGGATGAGTGGACCTTTGACGGTGTGGACGAGATTATCCGTCAGATTCAGAGTGTGCAGGAAGAATTCAATTCAAACCTGACGTTCCGCGGGTGTCTCTTAACCAGCTACCGCAATAACGATGTAAACAATCAGGGGTTGGAATTATTGCAAACAAAGTACAAAGTGTTTGATACCAAAATCCGTTGGAGTGAGAAAGCGAACGAGATGACCTTTGTGCGGGAGCCGCTTAGCATTTATTCGCCAAACTCCGGTGCAGCGCGAAGTTACAAGAAATTCACCAAAGAATATCTGGAGGGATAACCATGGCGTTTAACCTGATGGATTTAATACACAACCGACCAGAGCAAATGCAAAAGGCAGAGATAACAATGCTGGACATTGACCAACTAATACCGCACAACAAAAACCGCCAGATAAAAGATATTGACAAATTGGCAGAGGCTATTCGCACAGCCGGAGGCATAAAACAGCCTCTGCTGGTGCGGGCTGAGGATAACGGCTATAAGATACTGGCAGGGCATCGCCGAACGGCTGCGGCCAAATTGTTATTGGCAGAAGGTGAGGAACAATATAGGCAACTGCCCTGCATCGTGGAAAGCGACCTGGACGAGGACGAACAGGAAATATTATTGATTGTGCTCAATGAACAGCAGGAAAAATCCGACTATGAAAAAGTGCAGGATGCAATGAGACTGAAAGAATTAATCAGTCGTAAGAAAAAAGATGAAAACATACCCGGAAGTGTGCGGGATATGACAGCAGAGGCATTAGGCGAAACACCAACCCAAATCGCCCGCTATGAGGCAATCAATAAAAACCTTTGCCCAGAACTCAAAGAAGAACTGAAAGAGGGAAAGATAGGTATTTCTGCAGCCTATGAAGCCAGCCGGTTAGAACCGGAACAACAACAGCAAATCATTCAGCAGCCGGAACGATCCATCAAAGCAATTAAAAACTTGTCCGATTCGGACAAGTTGGAAAAGCAGCAGAAAAAACAACAACGAGAACAGCTGAAAGAAGAGTTTGCCGCCTATATCTGTGATGAATTATGCAAGCACACTATGAAAAAAGAAACCAACCTGATAAAGCAATGCGAACGCTGCCGGGTGGATAAATTTTTGGAGGAATTAAAATGACCATAGATAAATGCCCATGCTGTAACGGGGAACCATTTGCCAAAGTGACCATGCTGGCAAATAAAGAAGACTGCAAAAAGTATTATATCATGTGCCGCAAGTGCGGATTGGAGACAAGCCTGTATGATACATTGCAGCAGGCGGCAGAGGCTTGGAACAGGAGGTACAAATGAAATCCATCATACAACAAAGTAACGGCTGCTATTTCTGTGGGAGCACAGGACTGCTGGAAGAACATCATATCTTTTTCGGCAACCCAGGGCGCAGAATATCTGAGAAAAACGGTTTCAAGGTGAGATTATGCCCAGAATGTCACCGAACAGGAAAGAAGTCACCACATCAGGACAGAGATACCGACCTGATGTTAAAGCGAATCTGTCAGCGGGCATTTGAAGTAACCCATAGCCGGGAAGAATTTATAAAACTGATTGGGAGGAACTACTTATGATTAGTGCGTGTAAATATTGCGGTCAGACTGCTATGGTGGATGCAGAAACAGAGGCAGAGGCTCTCCATCAGGCAATAATGGCCTGCGACTGCATTGATGCTGAAAGATACAGAGAAATACAAATAAAGGCAGAGGGCGCGATATTGGAAATGCAGCAGATGTATCAGGCTGAAAAAGTACCGGAACGCATTATTGAATTGATGCGGCAGAACATTTGGGAAATGGTAGAACATAACTTAACCAGAGCACAGTTTATTTTGCCCAATGGTAAAAAGCTGACCGTTACACGAAAAGGCCAGGGATTTACTGTGGAAACACAAAAAGCGGACAAGAAAAAGGTGGATGTATGACTTACACCGTAAAAAGAGGCTATTCCAAAAAAGAAGGCTGCCAGATGTACGGCGTTTATCAAGATGAAAAACCATATGTAATATATAGATTATTTAACCGCAAAAACGCCGCTCTGGTAGCAGAGTGGATTACCATGATAGAGCAACATATTATTCCAACTGATGAGGGAATATCTCAAATTAAACAAATTATAAATATAGACAGGAGGCAGTATTATGGTAAAAATAACAATTGAGTTTATGGATGCAGATGAAACACACTATAAAGTTGAATTTTTAACCGCAACAATAGAAATGGAATACAACAGATTTGGCCGGCTGGGAAAAAGCTTGGATGAAGAATTTGAAAAAAAACTTGGTTATACAGTCAGGGATTTATTGGGAGAAGTAGAACTGGAACGCATAAAAGATATTTTAATGAGGATCGAAACAGATTATAGTATCCCAGAAATAAGAGAAGCAGCAGAAAAGTTAACGACATATGAAGAAAAGATAGCTGCAGAGGCTAGTGAATCATGATTATTTGCACAGCATACCAATACCAGCCATGCAACACAGGAAAACGAAACGAGATAAAATGCTGTAGATTATGCGACATATATCATAAATGCCAACGCATGAAATGTACTAACAATCCGGTAAAGTGCCATAAAGCAAAGAGGGTGAAATAGGAAAAGCTGCCAGACAAAACATCTGGCAGCCGATGATCAGGAGTATTGTTTTTGATACATTGACACAAGAGAATCCTGTAATACTTGAGAAAAATTAATGTTGTTGTTTTCTGCAAATGTATTGAGCCATGCTGGAATGGTAAGATTTTTTCGCACAGCTTT
>USPE01000245.1 GCA_900556545.1 uncultured Peptococcaceae bacterium
ACGCGCTGCTCTGGACATTTCCTTGCCTGTCCATCTTAGTCAGACTGCGTCTGCCACGATTGGACAGCCTGCAGAAATTTCCATCCAGAGGTGGACTTTCTGCAAAGAGATTGCCCTCTTGCGGATTACAGAAACGTTATGACAAGCGGAGTAAATATAGTGTATTTTGGATAGCGCTATCTTTTTTTCCTACAGTAAATTTACACCATTCCATTGAGAAGCCGGAAAAATAAAAACATAAAATCTGTTGGTTCCTCGTAAATATAGAGAAAGGTCAAATACGGGGAGGTTGTTTTATGGAATGGATGCAGAGTTTATTTGGCAAAAAAATGAAATATTTTCTGTTGGTATTGGTGCTGTTGGCCCTTGGCACTTGCGGTGTGTCAGCAGGTATGGAGTTTTGGAAGGAATGGCGGACGCCGCCGGAACAAATTGTGGGAGAAGCGTTGATGTATTCTGTAGAAGCGCCTTCGTACAGTTATATCAGTCAGACCAGCCGTGTGCATGATGGGCAGGAACAGGTGGTCAGCAGTTTACAGGGGCAAAAAAACGGCGAGAATATTCATTTATCCGGCAGTGTAGATATCATAGACAGTCAGGTGGATGTGTATCAGATTGGGGATACTTTTTATCGGCAGGATATTGTCAGCGGCAGCTGGCTGCAAATGAAGGGGCAGGAGGAGGAAGCCACCGAGCGTTTGCTGCAGGAAATAGATCCGCTGGGCTGTTTGTTGTATAACGCCAGCGCTGAGGTGACTTATCTGGACAAAGAAAAAGTCGGCGATGTGAAGTGCCGCAAATATCAGGTGCGGGCCACAGGAGAAAATACCTTTTTGACATCTGTCTGGAATGAATTTTATTATACGGTCTGGATTGATAAAAAGCATCGGCTGCAGCAAGTAGAAGTAATTGCCAGCGACCATGAAAATCAAGCAGAGCAATTAAAGCTGGAAGTGGTGTTTGACTGGGATACTCCGGTGGCAGAAATTACAGCGCCGGTGTCCTAAGTGGTATCATAACAGATAAATAATGAAAATGTGTGGCAGTTATAGGCGAAGCAGCATTGCGGCGGGACATCTGTTCAGCAGAGGATAACGGCTGAGCAGATATCCCGAGTGGTGACGGCTTGGCCTATTGTTTATGGGCCAGATAATACTCATCGGCAAAGCGGTAGTAGGGGCAATGGTGGGTATTGTAGTTGAGAAAGTCCTCCATCTCATCCTGATCCAAATCTACCTCGCAGACATAGTATTCCATCAGGTCATCATATACATAGTGTTCGCATTGCTCGCAATTGGTGGCTGGTTGTTTTTTGGTCATATAGATTGGCTCCTTTTTTTGTTTTTATTGTAGCGGATAGAATCTTACTTGTCTATAAGAACTGGCAGACCGGGTCATTTGCTGCTAGGTATTTTAGCCGGAGTGTGATATAATTTCAGATATTGTTGAATCATAGAAAAAACAGTGGTAAAAAGGAACGGGGAGGAATCCTGATGCATCCAGATGTAAAGGAAATTTTATTGAATGAAGAACAAATCGCCGCACGGGTAGCCCAATTGGGCGTGCAGATCAGCCGGGACTATGCAGGCGAAGAATTGGTAGTGGTATCGGTATTGACAGGGGCTATGCTTTTTACTGCCGATTTAATTCGGCAGATGAGCGGCGATATTATCCTGGATACCATCATCGCGTCCAGCTATGGCAGCGGCACAGTCAGCAGCGGACAGGTGAAAATCTCCAAAGATATAAAAACAGATGTGGCAGGCCGCAATGTGCTGCTGGTGGACGATGTATTTGATACCGGGCTGACCATGACATTATTGGTAGAACTTATGCAGGAGCGGCAGGCCAAGTCGGTAAAAAGCTGCGTGTTTTTGGACAAGCCGTCTCGCCGTGTAGTCAATAATCAACCTGATTATGTCGGTTATGAAATTCCGGATGCCTTTGTTATCGGTTATGGGTTAGACTATGATGAAAAATATCGTCATCTGCCTTATGTGGGCATCATCAATCCCCATACAATTAAATAAAAATTCTGCAAAAAAATTAAAAATGATAAAAAAATAGTTGTCAAATTTTCGAATCATGTTGTAAAATAAAATATTCCAAATGATATTGCTGTAAAACAACGATTATGAGCAGATTACAGCAGACAGATTGGAGAAATTGATTTTTACAATGGAGGAATCTTCCGTGAAAGAGGAAATGGTAATTGTTTTAGACTTTGGCGGTCAGTATAACCAGTTGATTGCCAGACGGGTCAGAGAATGCAATGTATATTGTGAAGTGCATCCCTACACCATATCTTTGGATGAAATAGAGGCTATGCATCCAAAAGGGATTATATTTACCGGCGGTCCCAACAGTGTGTATGGAGCAGATTCTCCTCAATGCGCAAAAGAAATATTTACACTGGGCATTCCTATTTTGGGAATCTGCTACGGTTCTCAGCTGATTGCCCATCTGTTGGGCGGGACAGTGGAAACAGCGCCAACCAGCGAATATGGGCGCACAGAAGTAACGGTAGATCCATCTGCCAGTCTGTTTGCCGGTGTAAACGAAAAAACCATTTGCTGGATGAGCCACACCGATTATATTGCACAGGCGCCGGAAGGGTTTACCATCACTGCCCATACACCTGTTTGTCCGGTTGCTGCCATGGAAGCTGCCGATCGGAATATTTATGCCACCCAGTTCCATCCAGAGGTTATGCACACCCAGGAAGGCATGAAAATGCTGTATAACTTTGTGCGCCAAATTTGCCAATGCTCCGGCAGTTGGAAAATGGATTCCTTTGTGGAAACTGCAATTGAGCAAATTCGGCAGAAAGTTGGCAGCGGCAAAGTGCTGTGCGCATTATCCGGCGGTGTAGATTCCTCTGTGGCAGCAGTGCTGCTGGCCAAAGCTGTGGGCAAGCAATTGACCTGTGTGTTTGTAGACCACGGTTTGCTGCGGAAACAGGAAGGCGACGAGGTAGAAGCTGTATTTGGTCCAGAAGGTTCTTATGATTTGAATTTTATCCGCGTAAACGTCCAGCAGCGGTTTTATGATAAATTGGCCGGTATTACAGAGCCGGAGGAAAAACGGAAGATCATCGGCGAGGAATTTATCCGCGTATTTGAAGAAGAAGCCAAAAAAATCGGCGCAGTCGATTTTCTGGTGCAGGGAACCATTTATCCCGATGTCATCGAAAGCGGACTGGGTAAGTCGGCGGTGATCAAATCCCATCATAATGTAGGCGGTCTGCCTGATTATGTAGATTTTAAAGAAATCATTGAGCCATTACGCGCCTTATTTAAAGATGAAGTGCGCAAAGCCGGAAAAGAGCTGGGAATCCCCGATTATCTGGTGTATCGCCAGCCGTTCCCGGGGCCTGGTTTAGCCATCCGTATCATAGGCGAAGTGACCGAGGAAAAAATCAAAATGCTGCAGGATGCCGATGCCATCTATCGGGAAGAAATAGACAAAGCCGGTTTGCAAAGCAGTATCGGACAATATTTTGCTGCACTGACCAATATGCGTTCCGTAGGCGTGATGGGCGATTTCCGCACCTATGATTACGCCATCGCTCTGCGGGCAGTGGAAACGTCAGACTTTATGACAGCAGATGCCGCCGAACTGCCCTGGGACGTATTGAAAAAAGTAACCAACCGCATTGTCAATGAAGTAAAAGG
>USPE01000246.1 GCA_900556545.1 uncultured Peptococcaceae bacterium
CACTGTCCAGAGTAGCGTGTGGACGGTGCAACAGATATTGTCCGATACACGATACCATCATATAGGAGGATTAGAAATTATATGAATACGACTAAATTTTATCGCTGTCCACAGTGCGGCAGTGTGTTTACAGGCAGTAAAAATGGGCAGATTGCTTGCTGCGGGCAGCAGTTGGAGCCATTGGCGGCGCAGGAACCGGATGAGCTGCATCAGCTGACCATAGAAGAACTGGATGATGAATATTATATTACCCTGGCTCATCCCATGACCAAGGAGCATTACATTGCTTTTGTGGCCTGGACAGCCTATGATCGCACCATGCTGGTGCAGATGTATCCGGAGCAGAATGCCGAGTTGCGCATGAATTTGCCGCGGCGGGGCGAAGTATATGTATGCTGCAGCCAACATGGATTATTTGGCAGCAAAGTAAATTTTAGAAAATAGGTAAAAGCAAGTATAAAAAAAAACACCCTGTTTTATTAAGATGATAAAAACAAGGTGTGTTTTTTAATGGCTATATTCAGTTATGCCTTTTTGCTGGTTTTTCATTAACTTAATCAAACTGCGGACTGCATAAGATTTTAAAGTATCCGGGTGATAAATCAATCGTAAGTCAAATTGAATTGGCTTTTCAAAAGGAATCCGCACGATGGTGTTATCGCCTTCCAGAATATTGGGCTTAGCAATGGTAAAGCAGTTTTTCTTTTGCAGCATACGGAATAATAACATGGGGTTATCTACCATATATTGCACATTGGGGGTTCCATAAGATTGCAGTATTTGATAAACTGGCGAAATATCCGTAGACCGGGGTATCAATAATGCCAGTGGTAAAGTCAGTGCTTTTTCAATGGAAATGACCGAATATTTTTGCGCCAATGGATTTGTTTTGGCAGCGTACAGCATTAGGGAAACAGAGTGTAATGTCTGATAAGTCAATTCTGCAGGCAGTTTGTTTTCAAACTGCTCAGTCGAATAACTTGACGGATATAAAAATAAGCTATTTAATACAGTTAATTGTGTCGGTAAAGTTTCATCTAGGCCGTGGGAGATAAGAGACACATTCACATTTGGAAAATAACTATTGAATGTATCCAGCGCATCGATAAGCTGACTACTGTCCAAATAAGCCGGCAAATAAAGCGTAATGGATTCGGTGCAGTCCAGCTGCTTTTGGTTATCCGGATACTGATAACTGGCTTCCATATCGTCAAACAGCGTTAAAATTTTTCGCGCTTTGTCAATCAAATACTGGCCGTTAGCAGTGGGGACAACGCCTTTGGATTGCCGCTCAAAAATCTGCACATCAAAATAGCGTTCTAAGGATTTCATCACATTGCTGACATATTGCTGCTTGAGCAGCAATTGTCGGCTGGCTTCGTGAATGGAGCCGCAGTCTGCCACCGTAACTAAATATTTTAAATGTTCAATATTCATGTTTCCTCCTGAAGAACAATAGACAATGATTTGATTGTCGGATTCTCAAAAAAGAACAAAAGATAGGGTTCTATGCAATATGTATGAAACAATTATAATAAAAGAATAAATAAAAAGCAATGTAAAGCTATTTAGAAAAATGTGAAGAATATCTTACAACCAAAAATAAGAAAACATGTTGCATGGAGCGAAGCAGACAATACGCAGACAGAGTCATAGCAACAATTGCTCTATAGAGTATAGCAGCCTGCCGATGTCTTTTATCGGCAGGCTCTGTCTGTTTATGTTGCCTGCAAAAAGCACTCTAATCGAAAACAGGAGGCGTTTGTAATGAGTGATAAATCAGTAAATCAGTTATTCAGTTCTGAAAACAGAGTGGAAACGTTAAAACGGCGGGCCAAACGATGCCGTTGTAAATTTTGCGGCGGTAAATTGAGTGTAAAACGCATCAGTCTCAGTGAATTTGAAGATGCTCGTATTGAATTGTACTGCGATGCTTGCCAGCAGATTGAGTATGGTGTGGAGCCGGAAATTTATCAGAGCGCGGAAAACTTTGTAGATAATTTAGAATTTAATCATTATCCCGATTTAGATCAAAATCCGCGTACTCGGCGTATGAACATTGCCAAAGTTTGTGAAGTGATGGGCTGGGGCTTTAAAAATACCGGTTTGCTCACAGAAGAAGGATTTACAGCGCCGGTAACCTGCGCAGACCATTCTTTAGATCAATGTCTAATCATTACGGAAGATGAGTTAGCTGCAGAAACGGAGGCGTAACCATGAGCGATGAAATCATCATTCAAACAAAACAGCTTTGTTTGCAGTCAGGACAGCGCTATTTACTTCGCGATATTGACTGGACTGTAAAACGAGGTGAACACTGGCTGGTATTTGGTATGAACGGCAGCGGTAAAACTACTTTGCTGAGTACGGTAGCCGGTTTTAAATCGCCCACAAGCGGCAAACTGGAAGTGTTTGGTCAGCAATACAGCAATGAAAATATTTTGGCGCTGCGCCGTAAAATCGGTTGGGTCAGCGGCTCTTTTTTTGAAAAATGCTATTCCCATGAATCGGCGCTGCATATTGTATTGTCCGGTTTATTTGGCACTTTGGGTATGGATTTTTCTATTACCGACGGGCAGATTCGTCAGGCCAAGGCGCTGCTGCGGGAGCTGCGCATGGGTGACAAAATGGATATGCCCTTTGATTTTATGAGCAAAGGGGAGCAGCAAAATGTGTTGATTGCCCGCGCTCTGATTGCCGATCCGGAAATTCTGGTGCTGGATGAGCCGGGCACCGGGTTGGATGTATATGCCCGAGAGCATATGATGCGCACCGTGCGGGAATTGGCAGAACAACGTCAGGCAACAGTGATTTATGTCACCCACTATCCGGAAGAAATTCAGCCATTTTTAAGTAAAACCTTATTATTGCAAAATGGCAAAGTGTTTGCCCAAGGCAGCACCGAAGAAATTTTGACAGCAGAAACCATCAGCAGCCTTTTGCAGGAACCGGCAATCGTTCGCCGGGATACCGAGGGCCGCATTCGTATGGTGTTGGATGCAGCCACTGCTGTTGGCGATATTTGTTACACAGGAAGGGAGGCTTAACCTATGGGACGGGAAAATCACGTAACGGGCGGTATGTCCCGCGATGAAGCCTGCGCTTCCGGCGCCAGCTTTTTGGCATCGTTGGGCGCTTTTGGAGAAGATATTTTAATGTACGGCTGTGCTTATCTGGAACACGGAACAGTGACTTACCGCATTAGTCCAAAGGCAGAGCAGATTTATCAGTTTCAGGAAAACAGTGTTTTGCAGCAGTTGTATCCAACGGCTGTAGACAGTTATGTATATCGCAGTTCTGTGCCCGGCGGTATGCGTGAGCAAATGATTCATCAAGTCAAACTGAAGCTGGCGCGGCAGATTCAGCAACAATATCCCCGTTGTTTTTTTGAACTGTTGGAACCATTTTGTCAAACACCTGCCAACAACAGTTATCCGTTATTGGCAGAAATGGCTGGTGCTTTTGACGGTTATTTTAACGATGGACAGCTGATGTTGCTGGAAGGTACCATGAAACTGGCATACACTGCCAAAGTATTGGATGACAATGGTTATCGGCAGTTACAGCAATGGCTGCAAAAAACACGGCAGCAAATGGAGAATGATATAGTGGTGCGGGATAAAATCAGCCGTACCATGTATGGATTTTGTTATCAGGAAGGCAAT
>USPE01000247.1 GCA_900556545.1 uncultured Peptococcaceae bacterium
TCATTTTCTTATAAATACTGAAAAAATGCTTGGGTCGGCCGGAGATTTCCGCATCAATCCCCACTTTGTCCAGTTCCTGATGCAGTTTGCGGATAATTTCCTGAATATATTCCTCCCGCTCATCCCGCTTCATGGAAATCCGTTCCACCAGTTCATAAAATTTTTCCGGTTCCAGATAACGCAGACACAAATCCTCCAGCTCCCATTTTACTTTGGAAATCCCCAGCCGATTGGCGATGGGCGCATAAATTTCCAAGGTTTCCTGCGAGATGGCTCTTTGTTTTTCCGGCGACTGATACTTTAACGTCCGCATATTATGCAATCTGTCCGCCAGCTTAATCATTACCACACGGACATCCTCTGCCATGGATAAAAACATTTTACGGTAGCTTTCCAGCTGTCGTTCTTCTTTGGAGTTGCATTCCAGTTTATTCAGCTTGGTCACGCCATTAACTAAAAACGTAACTTCTTCCCCAAAGTTGTTTTCCAGACAATTCTGCTTACAGCGTGTATCCTCGGCCACATCATGGAGCAGCCCTGCTGCCACCGCTTTTTCATCCAGACCCAGCTCAGCCAGAATCAAAGCCACAGATAACGGATGGATAATATATGGTTCACCAGATTTGCGGAATTGCCCTTTGTGTAAATCTTCCGCAAAACGATATACTTCTTCCAACAACTCCAAATCAGCCTTTGGATTATTTTCATATACAGCATCTAATAAATCTTTAAATCGAATCATATAGAATTCCCCCCTGCTTTTACTGCCAATGTGCCGGATAAATTGGACGATTGATAGCAGTCAGTAAATTTTCCTGATTATGGTCAAAGGCAATCTGCAAATACTTCTGAAAATCTTCTAACTCTGCCATACACTCCTGATAGCGCAATGATGAAAATAAGTCCATTTTATTAGGACTTGGCGTCATAATAATTTTTCGTTTGCTGCCTTCCCGCTCCCGCTCCAAAAAGCCCAGCTCTTCAAAAATGCCCAGCCAATGGCTGATGCAGGATT
The DNA here is from genome assembly GCA_900556545.1 of uncultured Peptococcaceae bacterium. GTDB lineage: Bacteria > Bacillota > Peptococcia > Peptococcales > Peptococcaceae > UBA7185. The sequence continues at coordinate 1,016 of USPE01000247.1, forward strand.
CGTTTGGCTCTGCAAAACGTTCCTGCTTCACCAATTCTGCCAGTTGCCCGTTGGTCAGCTCAATAGCCGGTTTGCCCTGAATTAAAAACTGCAGCAGCCGGTAAAATTTCCCCAGCAATTCCCGAGCAGGACATGCAGAAGACAGCACGTTTCGATTTAAGGTTTCATCCCGCCGGTTATACAAAAGATGCACCCAGGCAGGATTGCCGTCCCGGCCAGCTCGCCCGGCCAACTGATTATATTCTTCACCAGAAAAACTCAAATGATACAATACCACATGGCGAATATCAGGAATATCAATGCCTTCACCAAAGGCACTGGTGGTCACGATCACCTGCAGCTCTCCGCTGCGGAACTGATTTTCAATGGTCAAACGGTCTGCCGCCGGCAATCCGCCATGATAATAACAAATCTTATTCTGCAAAGCGTCAGGCGCTTTTTCCCGCAGCAGCTCCGCCAACTGCACCACCTTCTGCCTGCTGTTTACATAAATTACAATCTTCTCGTTTTTATGCAGCAGCTGCAGCAAATACTCATTCTTTTTATGATTTTCCCGCTGGTCCACAATCTGTAAATTCTGCCGCACAAATGGATCAATCACGATCTGGTCAATCTGCAGCAAAGAAGTAATCTGGTCTGCCGCCTCATCACCGGCTGTAGCCGTTACCGCCAGAATCTGTTTGGGCCGGATTTCCCGCAGTCCGTCTGGCAGCTGCTTATACCCCTGCCTACGGCTGACCAGGTGATGAGCCTCATCCACCACCACCAGTCCCAAGCGACTGCCCAGTTCCAGAAACCGCTGCCGATTGCACAGCAAAAATTCCGGTGTTGTTAAAATCAGATCCACTTTTCCATCCATAATCTGCTGGAAAAACGCAGCCCGTTCCTCGCCTTCCAAAGCGCCGGTACCAAGGCGCACCTGTAAACCCAAAGGCTTCAGCTTTTTCTCCAACGCCTGATACTGGTCGTTGACCAATGCCCGCAGCGGATAAACAATAATTGTAACCTGATGCTTCCATAAAGCCAGATAAGCGCTGTAGCTCTGAAAAATAGCCGATTTTCCCCTGCCTGTGCCTAAAATTGCCAGCACATTACCGCCATTATGCAAACGTTCCAAAGCCTCCTGCTGCTTGGGCCGATAGGCATGCTCGCCCAAAAGAGCCTGCCGAATCTGCTCTTTCAATTCATCTTCGCCCAGCTGCTCCAACGCTGCCCGCAGCTGCTGCTGTTCCGTCTCGGCAGCCAATTCCCTGCGATCAGTGCGCTGGATAAAAATATTGGCGCCCCAGTTGGTATCAGCACTGCCGGTTATCTGCACGACCATGGCCTCATAACCCACACCCTTGTCAAAATTAGGTGCCAAATGCCGGGCAATATTTCGTTTTAAATAACCCACCTGCACACCATCGGCAAAAACGGCGATGGCATTTTCATCATGAACATTATCCTGCCCCCGCCGCAGCTCTAAAGGCTGACCGGCAATCAGCTGCTTGACCTGTTCCTGACGATTTTCAAAGGTGACACCCACCAGCTTGGTATAAAACTGATCCTGCTCGCCGATAGAACGATAGGGATCGTCTTCTAAATATTCTTCTTTGTAGAAAAACAGCCTGTCTAAAAAATTCATCTGATCCGGACGACGATAGGATTTGATATCCTTAATCAGCATCTGCAAACTGGTTTTATTATTAAACGTATTTTTATCTAAACTGAAAGCAATATCTACCGAGCCTTCCCGCACCAACGGCTCCAACTCTGCTTTCTTAAACCCAATACCAAAAATATCTCCATGACCGGTATGCAGCTTTAAACGCAAATGATCCCCGGTATTGCCCACTGTTCTGGTTTCCAGCGGCTGCTGTCCCCGGCAGACAAACACCGGTGTGGGATTCATGGTGCCGGTTGGCTGAATTTTGGAAATTTCCTTAAAAATCTCATGATTGATATCCTGCATATCAATTTCACTGTCAATAAGCAACGCAGGTACAAAAGAATCACTGGTTGTATTAGCCTGTACGATCTGAGCAAACCGCTCCCGAAAAGCAGGCAGATTTTCCGGCTTTAAACCTAACCCCGCCGCCTGACTGTGCCCGCCAAAGTTCTCCAATAAATCGGCACACTGATTCAGCGCTTTCTGCAGATGAAACCCTTCAATACTACGGCCGGAGCCTTTATACAAACCATTGTTCAATGTCAGTACAATGGTAGGCGTATAAAACCGTTCCACCAAACGGGAAGCCACAATACCAATCACACCGGGATGCCAGCTTTCACCTACCACAATCAAGCCCTGCTGTTGATGCAAACCCTGCTGGCTTACTTTCTCCAGCGCTTCCTCATAGATAGCCCGCTCTATACTCTGCCGATTGCGGTTGGCCTCATCCAAATCAGCAGCAATCTGTGCTGCCTCCTCGGCATCCTTGGTGGTCAGCAGCTGCAATCCCATGCGCACATCGCCGATGCGACCGCAGGCATTTAGCCGCGGCGCCAGGCCAAACCCTACCGCAGTAGTGGTGGGCACTGCATTTTCATGATTTTGCGAAACCTTCCACAAAGCCGCCAAACCAGGCCGCTCTGCCAAAGCCATCTGCTCCAGACCAAACTTTACCAGAACACGATTATCCCCTTTTAACGGCACA
>USPE01000248.1 GCA_900556545.1 uncultured Peptococcaceae bacterium
ATTCATGGGCATTAGTGAGTGAGTTTGCAAAGTCTGGAGTCATATTTGATTTTGATGCTTCTTCCGCTCAGGCAGAAGCTGCAAAAAACTGGAAAAATATGTACAGGATAACAACATCAAAGGAATGTCCGGAAAGACCAACTCAGACGGAGAAGTTATGTACAGAGATCTGGAAAAAGGAGTGTATCTTTTTGTCCAGACACAAAAAACACAAATTAGCAATGCCCTAAAACTGCATTATAATACAAACAAGGATAGAACCCTGGTTAACTCTTCCTCAATTTCATGACATTTCTGTTCATTAGACGCCGTCCAAGATTCCGATATATAAAGGCTTTTAAGACAGAGAGTTCCTGTTGATGCTCTTTTAGCAGGTCATCTGGTGAATCGTAGATTCCGAAGTCCTGGGTGATACCTTCACTTTGAATATAGGTACTATTCCGGTTAAAATCAATAATGGGATTCTGGAAATTTTTGACTGCTACACCGTAACCACAAAAAGAACCTGTACAATCTGGGTATTTTTTCTGAAGATTATTTAAATAAGCACTATCGAGGATAAATGCCTCTAATTCATACCAGATATTTTCGAAATACACTTCTATCCAGCTGTGAAATATATTTTTGGGGGCACTTTTGTAGACAATACCGGTCATTGTGCCCTTTTGAAGCTTCTTGTCTATTGTAAATCCATGAATCCGGCAGGGAATATTGCAGGCTCGTAACAAAGCCATAAATAGTGTGCCCTTTGTATTACATTGTCCATATCCATCGGATAAGATTTTTGATGCAGGGATGCTGTCATCTACATTATATCCAAATAATATTTCATCTCGTACAAAATTGTATATAGATTTCAGACGTTCAAATTCATTCAATGTATTCCAGTCCCTTTCTGCTAAGAGTTGCTGGATATTCCTGGCAGAATAATTTAGCATAGGGGTTTCTTCTAAATATTTTTCCTTTGCAATACTTCTACGATATTCATTATAAAAATATCCCTGTTCATCTGTCTTTTTCGGATATTTTTTCAAATATGGACTTTTATCTCCGACGATCCAGTAATCACACACATTTCCATTTGCACAGGTCGTAGTGCGGATCAGACCGGCATGTAAAAGTTCCATGGCAGGGTAATCGCCATTACAGATTGCAGGCATGATTTCTAACAGATCATGCGCTTTGGCAAATTCCGCAATCGGGCACTGTTCAAAGCGGTAATGAATTCCTGTCTTTGGATCAAATGGTTCTGTTTGCATAATATATCCGGCAGGACAACTGTGGTGTTTTTTCTGATCACGCTTTGCCGTCGTTTCAAAAACAAAGTTCAATAATTTCAGCTGCCATGGATGGTTGATATTAAAGAGCTTTCCGAGCTTCCGAAACGGCGGAAGAAGAATTGCATTATTCATTTCATAGATTTCCTGAATGGATGGCTTACGGTCTAACACTTCGTAATATGCAAATAAAGCGATGCAGTCGTAGGTTCCGCCGGGAGCATTATGATTGTCTTTTGCACCGCCCAGATAAGGGAGCGTCTGTAAATATTCGGTATATTTCAACTGGATTTTTTCCCAGAGGATGTCAGCTTCTTTTTTAGAAAATTGCTTTTTCAGACAGTCTGTAATTACTTGTTTAACTGCTTCGGAATAGCAGACGTGCTTTGTACGGTCAAAAATAAGTTCATTTTCTTTCATAGATATTTCCTCAATATGATGTATTGCATTTTACAACGGTTTTATGTCTGCCTGATTTTGATTAGTATAAACTAACTTATCAGGATAAAAGAAACCGCGTAACTTGCAAGGTTTAATAAGTGTTCACGCAGTTTTTATAATGTTAGTATAGCATCAGTGAATTCAGGTAACAAGGTAATTTATATAAAGATATATATGATTAATGTATATAGGTTGCAGTTTTATAATAAATAATAACATATTCCTTAGGAGGGACAGACATGGAAACACGAGATATTCTCAAGAATTTGCGTGAAAAAAATAAACTTACACAAAGTCATTTGAACGGTGCTACAAAATAAGAAAAAACGCTTGACTCTACATCTGTTGTAGATTTTATAATACGGGTAGTTTAACCAAAAAGGAGGATTAGGCAATATGGAAAAGGACCTTACTACCGGCAGTGTGTTCAAAAATGTTGTATTATTATCATTGCCGTATCTGCTCTCGTATTTCCTTCAAACGCTCTATGGTATGGCTGACCTATTTATCATCGGACAGTTCGAGGGTGTAGCCAGTACTACCGCTGTTTCTATCGGCTCACAAGTGATGCACATGCTTACGGTTATGATTGTAGGGTTATCGATGGGAACAACCGTCAGCGTTGGTCAGGCAGTGGGGGCAGGAAATCGAAAACAGGCAGCGCATAACATCGGGAATACGGTAATATTGTTTCTGGTGCTTTCCATTGCACTTACGGCCATCCTGTTATCCCTTGTTCATCCCATTGTCGTTGCCATGTCTACGCCAGCGGATGCGGTGAGCGGTACGGTCACCTATTTGACCATCTGCTTTATCGGGATTCCGTTTATTACATCCTACAACATCATCAGTTCTATTTTTAGAGGGTTGGGCGACAGCAAAAGCCCGATGTGCTTTATTGCCACAGCCTGTGCTGCCAACATCGCTTTAGACTATCTTTTTATGGGTGTGCTGCACCTTGGGCCTGCGGGCGCAGCCCTTGGTACAACTCTCTCTCAGGCAATCAGTGTAGTTGTTTCCCTTACCGTTATTTTGAAACGCAGGAGCATCGTTCTGAAAAAAAGCGACTTCAAGCCTTGCCGTGCGGTCATGGGGAAAATTTTGGGGATCGGCATCCCAATTGCGTTTCAGGACGGCCTGATTCAAGTTGCTTTTATTATTATCACGATTATTGCCAATCAGCGTGGACTGAATGACGCAGCGGCGGTCGGGATTGTGGAGAAAGTGATCAGTTTCCTTTTTTTGGTACCCTCCTCTATGCTGTCTACCGTTTCTGCCTTGGGAGCGCAAAATATCGGTGCGGGCAAACCGGATCGGGCCATTCAAACGCTGCGCTATGCGGTGATGCTCGCCGCAGGCTTTGGCGTGCTTGCTTCTATCGCGATTCAGTTTACAGCGGAAGGCATCGTTTCGCTGTTCACCGATCCCAGCACTGCGGACGGAGCGGCGGTGATCCTTTTCGGCGGCCAGTATCTGCGTGGTTACATTTTTGACTGTATTTTTGCTGGCATTCATTTTAGTTTTAGCGGCTATTTCTGTGCGTGCCAGAAATCTATTTTGTCTTTTGTACATAACATAGTATCGATCAGTCTGGTGCGTGTACCGGGAGCCTATCTGATGTCAACACTTTTTCCGGCAACGCTGCTTCCAATGGGACTTGCTACGGCGGCCGGTTCTTTGGTATCGGTGATCATATGTCTGGTGGTATTTGCATGGCTGAAAAAGAAGTCCGATGCCTGACAACGTGCTGACGTTGCACTTTTCATGGAATAAAAGGAGTTGACAAGAAAGCACAATGCGTATAAGCTGTGTTTGGAAAAAATACAAAGATAAAACACACAAGCATGATGTTGTATGATCTGCTAAAGTGTTAAAAAAAGGAGAGAAAGCATATGAATAACAAAGGAATCG
>USPE01000249.1 GCA_900556545.1 uncultured Peptococcaceae bacterium
TATAGTCAATGCCGCATACGTCATCCTGCCACCAAAAGCCTTCAAGAGGAGGCACCACGTATTCAAAAAACCCCTCGATTTTGTAATCGGTCCTGTAACTCATTTTTAAGGTGTAGGCAACAGCATACAAAACGCTAATGGCCTGCTGATAAGCGCCGCCCTCCGCATTGGGATCTCCCTTGCCCCGCACTGCAATATAGTTAGCTGCCGGAACTGTTACGATCTGCGGCCGATTTTTCGGCATATAAAACTCTTTATATTCTTTCTTAAAGTCAAACGCCATGTTGTCCTCCCCCTTCGTTACAGTCTGCCGGCAATTTCCTGCGCCATTTCCATAGTGCTTACCACTTTACTGGTTTCATCAGCCAAATCCGGTGTTTTAATGTTATCAGCCAATACCCCATTCACTGCTGCTTCAATTGCCCGCGCTGCCGCTTCATTTTTGGCAGAGAACCGCAGCAGCATAGCCGCAGATAAAATGGTCGCAATTGGATTGGCAATGCCCTGACCAGCAATATCCGGCGCAGAACCATGAGATGGTTCAAACAAACTGATTTTGCCGCCCAGGCTGGCAGATGGCAGCATGCCCAAAGAACCGCCCAAAGCCGCTGATTCATCGCTTAAAATATCGCCAAACATATTTTCTGTCACAATCACGTCAAACTGGGTTGGATTTACAATCAGCTGCATCGCTGCGTTATCCACATACAAATGATGCAGTTCTACCTCTGGATATTCTTGGGCAATTTCGTTGACAATCTTTCTCCACAAACGGGAGCTGTCTAATACATTGGCTTTATCAATGGAATGCAGAATTTTGCGTTCACGGTTTTTGGCCATTTCAAAGGCATCCCGCACAATGCGTTCAATTTCCGGACGGCTGTAAGAAATGGTGTCATAAGCGCTGTTTTCATCATGTCCCCGTTCCCCAAAATAGGCACCGCCAGTCAGTTCTCGGCAGATGACAATGTCCAGCCCGTCCAGCAGACCTTTTTTCCAAACCACACGGTCGGCCAGAAAATCATAATATTTAATGGGACGAATGTTACAATACAATCCCAAGGATTTGCGAATAGCCAGCAGGCCGCTTTCCGGACGCAATGTGCTTGGCTCAATTTTATCATATTTGGGCGCACCCACTGCACCCAGCAGAATGGCATCACAGCCTTCTACAATTTTTTGAGATTCTTCTGGATATGGATTGCCGTATACATCATAAGCGGAACCGCCGAATAATGCTTCTGCGTACTCAATACCCAGATTAAATTTTTCACTTGCCTTATTTAAAACAACCTGCGCAGCCTCTACAATTTCCGGGCCGATACCGTCGCCTTTTAACACTGCAATTTTCATTTTGCTTCCACCTTTGCTTTCACATAGTTTAACAGATTCCCAGCAGCCATCAGCTCTTGAATAAATGGAGGGAAGGTTTCTCCCTGATATTCTTTGCCCTGGGTCAGATTTTTAATGATACCCTGTTCCACATCCACTTCCAGCTGGTCACCGGCTTTGATTTCTGCAGATGCTTCTGGGCTGGCGATAATTGGCAGCCCAATGTTGATGGCATTGCGATAAAAAATACGGGCAAAACTTTCTGCAATCACGCAGCTGATACCAGCCACTTTAATAGAAATAGGCGCATGCTCTCTGGAGCTGCCGCAGCCAAAATTTTTGCCAGCTACCAGAATATCCCCCGGCGCAATCACTTCGCTGAAATTTGGAATGGCATCTTCCAAACAATGTTTTCTCATATTTTCATCACTGGCATCGTTCAAATAACGAGCTGCGATAATCACGTCGGTATCCACATCATTGCCGACAGTCCATACTTTCCCCTTATACATTAGCGGTTACCTCCTCAGGTGCTGAAATTTTTCCTGTAATTGCAGATGCTGCTGCCACTGCAGGATTACACAAATACACTTCACTCTCCGGATGACCCATACGGCCGATAAAATTACGATTGGTGGTGGCCAATGCCCGTTCACCCTTGGCCAGAATACCCATATAACCACCCAAGCAAGGCCCGCAGGTTGGTGTGCTGACAACGCCGCCAGCTTCCATAAAGATATCAATCAACCCTTCTTCCATACACTGCCGATAAATATCCGGCGTACCAGGAATCACAATTAAGCGCAGATATGGCGCAACCTTCTGACCTTTTAAGATTTTGGCAGCTGTCTGCATATCTTCCATGCGGCCATTGGTGCAGGAGCCAATCACAACCTGATCGATGGCTACGTCGCCAAAGGTACCGATTTCTTTTGTATTAGACGGCAGATGCGGAAATGCAACCTGCGGCTGCAAAGCAGCCAAATCGACTACAATCTCGCTGCTGTATTCAGCATCTTCATCACTGAAATATTCCACAGCTTCCCGCTGGAACCGACCTGTTACATATTCACGGGTAATATCATCCACTGCAATGATGCCGTTTTTGGCACCGGCTTCAATGGCCATATTGCAGATACTCATACGGCTGTCCATAGATAAATATTGCAAACCGTCGCCGACAAACTCTAACGATTTATATAAAGCACCATCTACACCGATTTGTCCAATAACATATAAAATCACATCTTTCCCGCTAATCCATGGATTCTGCGGTTTTCCGGTTACAATTACTTTGATGGCTTCAGGAACACGCAGCCAGGTTTCTCCGCTGATCATAGCAGCAGCAATATCGGTACTGCCCATCCCTGTAGCAAACGCACCCAAAGCGCCATAAGTGCAAGTATGAGAATCGGCGCCGATAATCAAATCACCAGGGCCTACAATCCCCTGCTCCGGCAGCAAACAATGCTCCACGCCCATCTTACCAACTTCATAATAATGTTTGATGTTATGTTCCTTGGCAAAATCACGAATCACTTTGCACTGCTCTGCCGATTTAATATCCTTTGTCGGAGAAAAATGGTCTGGAATCAAGGCAATTCTGTCTTTATCAAACACATCAGTAATACCTACTTTTTGCATTTCTCGAATTGCTACAGGCCCGGTGATATCGTTGCTGAGTACAATATCCGTTTTTGCCGTAATCAACTGACCGGCTTTTACCTCTGTCAGACCGGCATGAGCCGCCAAAATCTTTTGCGTAATGGTCATTCCCATTCTTACATCATCCCTTCTCTTTTTCACAAAATTCAGTTATATAAAAACAGCGACTATCCACCATCCAAGTTTGTGAACCGCTGCTTCTGGCAATGATAAACTTTCCATATTTCATAAAACAAAAAATCCTTTTCATCTCTCAGAGACGAAAAGGATTCCGCGATACCACTCCATTTGACAGAATGCCTTAATCCTGTCCACTCAAACTCGATAACGGCGAGACCGATTTTTCCTACTAAGTTAACACCCGTTCAAAAAAACAACTCCGGGGCCAGTTCATCTGCCGCAAACACTGTCTTGCACCCACCGACAGCTCTCTGCTGGTTCACTGACAGATTACTCTTCCCCATCTACATTTTTCATTTATATTTTATATATTATAATCAATCAAAAAATAGTTGTCAATAAGGTTTCATCGTTTTTCTTTATCGCAATTACTAGCAAAAGCAGAAATAAAGAATCTAAAACAGCTAATAAAAAGAGAAAAGGTATAGAAACAAATGAACTGTCTCTATACC
>USPE01000250.1 GCA_900556545.1 uncultured Peptococcaceae bacterium
AAAATATATACGATTTTTCTACATTACATTTCAATGGTCGTATAGAATAAATTTCACACAATTTATTTTCCACATTAAAATATTTACATGTACCACTCCCATCATCTAAATCTGCATATAAAACATTTTCATTTAAATGTGTGCAACACAATCCACATTTATCGCACTTAAACAATTCTCCATCATCCCCCCTCTTTACACCAGTTCCACCATATCACCCTGACTGCGCAGCCACATCTCTGCGCCTTTGCCAAACACTTCTGCGCTGATGATCCAGCCGTTGTCATCTTCACTGATAATTCTGGCTGTGGGCAGCCTGTCCAGTACCGCTTCTAAAGACTTGCCGGTATAACGAAACCGAATGTGTTCCAGCTTGCCGCCATACATAAACTGCACCCGCTTGCGAAACTCGCCTTCTTCAAAACGCTCTGCATAGGGCACAGTGAACCGCTCGTCCAATACTTTAAAAGAACGAATGCGATCAATGCGATATATAGTAGGAAATAAATCATCTTTGTTCTCAAACTTCTTCTCTTTATCAATATCCCGCAAAAAAGCAGTAAGATAAAAATAATATTCTGAAAACATAATACCCACAGGCTCTACTTTACGTGTTACCAGTCTGGGTTCTTTGAGGCGCTCATACTGAATCTCCATCACCTGTTTATTTTGCACTGCCTGTCCAATTTCCCATAAACCGGTCAGCAGCTTTTGCTGATGATGTGGTTCAATATAATGTACTTTTTCATTGCTGATTAGTTGCTCCACCGCTTTTTTGTTACACTCCGGCACACAACAGGCAATCAGTTTTTCCAAAATAGGCAGCATCTCCTGTTTTACCATGGAGCGGCTTTCCAGCAGTATTTTACACACTGCCAAAATTTCACTGTTGGTTAACAAGGCTGTATTTTTTTCTGTTAACCGATATCCTCTTACGCTGGCATCATAAATAATTTCCCTAACCGGAATCTGCGAGGCAAAAAAATTGCGTAGATCCTCTATATCCCGTTGGATGCTGCGCTCTGTCACGCCAAATTCTATTGCGGCTTCCGTTTTGCGCACAATTTTGTCTTCCTGAAAACGAGTATATAATTGCAGCAGCCGAAATGCTTTGACCTCTAATCCATCTGTATGCATGGTGTTCCTCCTCTGAATGATTTTTCTAGTTGTACTATACCAAACTGCTTGGACACTCATTGTCTATCCTCTATATTTATTTGGATAAATACAACAAATTTCTATGTTTTTCGTGTCATATCTTTTCATAAAAAACTATTACATAATTATATACTGTAACAGGAATCATATTCTTACAAAGCACGTTATTTAGTCAGGTTCTGTCTATCTTTTCTTTTACAATATCATATCTTTGATAGTAAATACTATCTGAAAAATATAATAATATAATTATGAAATCATGTCAATCTGTGCAACTTTCCGCTACCATTATACAAAAAGAAAGAAGGTGTCCATTTGAAAGCAGAATATATCGACAAATATCGTCAGCTTGGCCTCAAAATTTCATATTATCGCAAACTCCGCGGCCTTACACAGGAGCAATTAGCAGAACAGATCGGACTTAGTTCCGCTTTTATTGGACATGTCGAAGCGCCCAATGTAGATAAAGCCATCTCATTAGATACACTGTTTCACATCGCTTCTGTTTTAGATATCCCAGTATATAAGTTTTTTATCTTTGAAGAAAATATATAAACCAGCACAAAAAAACCGTTACAGCAAATATCCTGTCATTTTGCATACAAGGATATTACTCGTGTAACAGTTTTTTTTGTGTTTCTTTTTTAATAAGCGTTCTTTTTTGAATTGCAAACGATTTCCATTTTTATAGTTGTGCAAAACAGGTGTCCTGTAAAAAATGACATTCTCCAAGAGAAACAAAGCGGAATCTGTTATTTTTATATGCACCATGGATCATCTTTGACAATACTTCCGTCATTCCAACAGCAATGCCCATTAAAATGCGCTGTGATCGCCTTCCCGCTGCCAGACGGCATAGCCATCCTCCTGGGTAATTTTAGACAACATTTCATACACATCATCAATGGCTTCTTCTTTTGTATGATAACAATTGCCCATACTGATATGATATAAGTCCATCCAGTCGTTTTCACAGGCTTTTGTCATAAAAGTCCATTTATCTTCCTCATTTTGCTCTACAAACCAATATACTTCCTGCCATTTGGGACGAAACATGACTACTCCTTTCTGCTGGTACGGATGGCATATAACAATATACCTGCGGCTACAGCTACATTTAAAGATTCTGCCTGCTGATACAATGGAATTTTTACATACCGGTCGCCTTTGGTGAGCAGCTGCGGGCCGTTGGCTTCGTTGCTGACCACCAGAGCGGTTTTTTCCGGAAACTGCATTTGATGATAATACTGCTCCGCCCGGATATCGGATACCAACAGGGTAAATCCCCATTGATGAAGCTGTTCTTCCATTTCTGCCGCATCGGCAATCTGATACACCGGCAGCTGAAACACAGCGCCCATGGTAGAACGCAATACTTTATCATTGTACAAATCTACAGTGCCTTTTAAACATAATACCGCCTGGGTGTCGGATGCCCACGCAGTCCGCAAAATGGTTCCCAGGTTGCCCGGATCCTGCACACCGTCTATAATTACAATTTGCTGCATATGACCTACGGCCTGCCAGTCCCATTGAGGCTGCCTGGCAATCACTGCTATGCCCTGCGGATGCATGGTGCAAAGCACTTTATCCAACAGACCGGACTTCACCATATAAACAGCTGTATCTGCGGTTATTGCTAACTGGGCCAATAAATCCTGCTGCTGTTCATCAATCAGAACAACCTCTGCGTTGCCGCAAGCCAGCGCTTCTTGAGCAAACCGCAGCCCTTCTGCCACAAATTGCTGATATTGCTGCCGATATTTTTTTTGCTGCAATGCTTTACAGCGTTTTAACCATTGGTTTTGTTCTGATTGGATCCATTCTAGTTGTTTTTGCATGTCCATTCCTCTTTTGCTTTTTGTAGTAAAAACTCCCGTTCATTTCGCTCCGGCTGCTCCAATACCATTTGCAGCAGCTGCGCCAGCATTTCCCCCACCTGTTTCCCTTTAAAACCCATTGCGGTCAGATCTCGTCCTGATACAGCCAGCTGTTTTAGGGAGCAACAGTCATCATTTTCTATAATCTGCTGTAAAATTTGTTTTGCGGCATCCAGTTCCTGCAAAAAAGCTGTCTGTTCACTGTTATCTGCCGCCAGAATATCTGCCCGCTGCAGTTCTAATAACTGCGCTACGCTGGCAGGTCCCAAATCGGCCACCGCTTTTCGCATCCATACAACATCAGGTTTTAGCACTCGGGTATGATTTTCTACCAATATTTTTACCTGATTGATTGTTTTTTTGTCATACCGCAGCCGCTCCAAAATAGTTTCAGTCAGTTGTACGCTGACGCTCTCATATCCAGAAAACAGCGGCTCTCCGGCATGTGTCTGCCAAATCACAGGCTTGCCTATATCATGCAGCAAGGCAGCCAAACGCAGTACGATTGTATCCGGCACTAAGGCAACTGCTTTGGCAGTGTGGGAAAAAACTGTATGCCCGGAAGTCTGCTCAAAGATAA
>USPE01000251.1 GCA_900556545.1 uncultured Peptococcaceae bacterium
CCAAAGATTGCAAAAGCACCTTCAGAGCCAAACGCTGCCCTTCGTTCAAGCTCACATCGCCCGAATTAACAATCAGCGTTGTATGCTCCCCCAAAAAACTTCTGGACTGCCATAGTTTTTGTACAATCATCTGGCACAATAATTCAAAATCTATTGTACTGTCCAACAACAGCACAATCCCATCCTTGTTTCCTTTAAAACTCACTGGTTCATTCATAGCACTCGCTCCAACTTTAACCTTCTGCTTCTGTATATAGATTTTACCGTTTCTATTGATTCAAACCAAAATACTCCTCTAAAACTGCTTTCGCCACACGTCCGGCAGAACCGGCCCCACTATAGCCATACTCCATAACGCAGGCAAAAGCCACTTCCGGATCATCAGCCGGTGCAAAGGCAATAAACACACCGTCATAATATTCTTTCTTCCCTACATGATAACCGCCCTGACCAGGCTGCGCAGTACCGGTTTTTGCCGCCACTTCAATATTGGACGGAAAATTAGCAAACAAAGAGTAAGCGCCGCCGCCGGACTTAGTAACCTGACACATTGCAGTCCTTACTTTATTCAGCGTGGTTTCGCTAATTCCTGCTTCCTGACGGACAACAGGCTCATTGGTCTGCACAACTTCCCCTGCATGATTCAGCACCTGTTTCACAACATATGGCTGATATACAGTACCGCCATTGGCAATCGCAGCTGTATAAACAGCTAACTGAATAGGTGTATAGTTCTGACGCCCCTGACCAATGGATACATTAAATGTATCGGCAGCATGCCATTCCGATTTCCATTTATGGTTGATGGCTTTATCACTTTTCAGAACTGCCAGATTATTTTTGTGCCGCCGTTCTATTTTTTTGCGTTCTTCGTCTGTGGTGGCTGCTGCTATATCAATTTCATACTGGGCTTCTGCTTCAGCAATTTTTTTGTCCCACAATGCATCAGAACTGGCAACCTCCATCTCCTGATACATCTGCCGTTTTTCCGGCGTCGGCAGCCCTTCTGTGGCCCGTTCACCCTTATTTTCATAAGCCAAATCAATCCCGGTAGCGCCATCCAGGCCCAAGGCTTTCCCATACTTGGCGATATTGTCAATACCGGCACGACGGCCTAACTCCTGGAAATAAACGTTGTCAGACTTGGCCATACCTCGGTACAAATCATAGTACCCAACCGGCGCTGTCGTTTTGATATACGGCGCAATCCAATACCGTCCCGGATTGTAAATACGTTCTGTATCTGTTACTACCCCGGACTCCAATGCTGCGATGGCTGTTACCGGTTTGAAGGTAGAACCCGGAATATACCGCCCCTGAATGGCTCTGTTCTGCTGTCCTACATTATCATCGGGCCTGCTGGCCATCGCCAGCACTTCTCCCGTTTTTACATTCAGCAAAACACCGGCACCGGCGCCGGCTTTATCAGAACGACTCTGTTTCTGCAAGCTGGCGATGGTAGTATCCATCGCTTCTTCCAGCGTACGCTGCAAATTGGAATCAATGGTTAAAACCAAACTGTTGCCGGCTTCCGGCTCCACGATTTTCACATCAGAAACGGGACGTCCGCCGGCATTCACTTCTACCTGCCGGTATCCATCTTTTCCGCGCAGCACCGTATCATAAAATTTTTCCAAGCCGACCTTCCCTACATAATCCCCCATTTTGTAGGTATATTCCAGTTCTTCCTCAGAAGCATTCTGCGCATCCAACTCGCTTTGGCTGATTTCGCCAATGTACCCCAGCACATGACTGGCCAATGTTCCCTGCAAATAGGTGCGCTCCGGGCTTGACTCTATGCTGACACCAGGTAAATCGTTTCTGCGCGCTTCAATGCGGCTGACAGTGGCAATATCCAGATTTTTTTTCAAAACAATAGGTTTATACAAATAACCGCTATTGGCATCGCAAATCTCTTTTATTTTTTCGGCTGTCAATTCGGCATCAGCCAGCAGCGTTGCCAACAGCTGAATCATATCGTCATTATAACTGCCGTCATCATTTTTTAACGAAAGATAATCAACGGTTAGCTGATAGCTGGGCCGGTCAGTCACCAGCACCACGCCATCGCTGGAAATAATATCGCCGCGGGTTGCCGGTATGGTCATCAACCGATTGCGCTGGGCATCGGCTCTGGACGCATAAAAATCCTTTGCCCCCAGCTGCAGCCATGCCAGTCTGCTAATTAACACACCGATAATCACAAACACAATCGCTGTATAAATTTTTGTCAGAGTTTCCACTTGTTTTCGTTCTTTATTTTGCAACGCCGTCTCTCCTTCCGCTGCGTAATCAGCCTACCAGTTAATCATTGGATTTCATCACAAAAAAATTATAAAAGATTGCGTAAAATACAGGGGAAAAACACATATTATAGACTGCATCCGGAATAGAAGACAGCATCAATTTTTCCAATCCCACATTACTGCCAATCAGAACGCTAAACAAATAATACAGCACCGCATTCAGAAAGGTTGCCGCTAAAACTGCCGCAATGGGAACAAAAAAATTATTTTTGTAAAGATTGCGCTCAGAAATACCTGCCACATATCCCAACAATCCTTTACATAATGCATTGATACCAATAAAACGTCCCGTCATCAAATCTTCCAGCATTCCCAAAGCAGCACCCATCAAACCGCCCTGCACCGAACCGCGGAAAATAGCAAAAAAAACAACCAAAATCAGAACAAAATCCGGCTTGCCTCCTGCTACGGACAATCCGTTAAATACCGTATCCCGCAATACGATTCCCAGAAAGGCAGCGAAAAAAAGAACTACAATTCTCAATTAGAAGCCCCTCCTCCGCCGTTCATCAAAATGAACACTTCTTCCAGACGGGAAAATGTTACATATGGCTTTAAATATGCTGTTTTTGTCAAACCATTGGGACTGTATTCGATGGCAGTTACCTCGCCAATATGGATACCGCCCGGAAACACATTATCCAGACCGGAAGTTACAATATCATCCCCCACATAAATATCGGCATCATGGGGCAAATGAACCATCTGCAAACTGGACGAATCGGTACCGTCACCTTCTACCACCCCAATGACCTCGCGGGTGCTCCACACACGGGCACCAACTGCGCTTTCCCTGTCGGGCAGAAGCATCACCTCGCTGGATTCGGGCATCACTGCAGAAATACGGCCAATCAAACCGGAATGGTTCATCACAGTCATACCGGTTACAACACCGTCATTGCTGCCTTTGTTCAATGTAATAGTATGCTGAAGATTATTGTTGTTTTCTGCAATAATTTCTGCCAATTGCAAATTGTATTCTCCCTGTGTGGCATCTTTATAATTTAATAATTCTTTCAGACGAATATTCTCCATATTAATTTCGTCCATCTGGGTCAGCTGACTGTGCAGCTGATTAACTTCTTTTTTTAACGCATCATTTTCCTGCTGTAAGGCTTCTTTTTCTGTAAAGTAAGAAAAGAAACCGCTGACACTGTCATTAATGCCTTTAAATCCATATTGGAAAGGGCTGGCAGCAATACGCAGCCCCTTCTCAATCCATGTTAAATTTTCCCGCGGCTGTACCGTATTGACCGCCAATCCTAAAAAAATGATTAATAAAC
>USPE01000252.1 GCA_900556545.1 uncultured Peptococcaceae bacterium
CCGCTGGTGGATCTGGCTGGCGCCGGCGCTACCGTTCCGTTATCTGGGTTTGGTCATATGTTGGTGCAAGGTGTTTTTGAAGCAGTGGGCCAAGAAGGATTAAAAGGTGTTTTCACAGGCGGCTTAACTGCCTCGGCATTTGGAATTACCGTTGCACTGCTGATGGGTTTGACTGTGGCGCTGGTCTTTAATCCAAAAGGCTGAATGTGCAGTTGCCTATGACGAAAGGAACTCCTCCAGCATATCTTTGTGTTGGAGGAGTTGTTGTATCTGATTGTTTTTCCAATAATTGAGAATTGTATCCTGTAAAAATTTAGTTAGATATGATATAATACTAATATTGCAGGAACTTTCCAATTGGTATGAAAGGTGGTCTGTACATGAGGATAACAGATCTTCTTGGCGAAGCAACAGAATATGATAAAAAACAGGCAGTTGAACATAAAAAAGTGAAAAGTTGGCTTAAGAGTGTTAGTGCTTTCGCTAATACCTCTGGTGGAACTTTGATATTTGGAGTTACGAATGATGAAGAGATTGTTGGTTTAGAAAATCTAAAATCTGATTCAGAATTTATCAGTCAAAAAATTAAAGAGAGAATTTCACCGTTCCCGGAAGTTGTAATGCAGCTGCAGAAAACGGAAGAAGGCAAAGAACTTTTGCTTCTTCATATTCCAGCGGGAACAGAAACACCATATTATTATACTGGTGATGGTGCAACAGAAGCATATATCCGCGTTGGAAATGAAAGTGTGATTGCCGATGCAACAGAGTTAAAACGTCTGGTTATGCGTGGCCGAAACTCTTCTTACGATTCTTTAATATCTCCGTATAATTATGAAGATTTTTCTTTCACCAAACTGAGAGAACGGTATAAATCTTGGACTGGAAACAGTATGGAAGAGAAGAATTTTGAATCCTTTGGTATTCGAGATACCTATGGACATCTTACCAATGCTGGAGCGTTACTTGCAGATGATTCTCCAATTCGATGGTCTCGCCTTTTTTGTACAAGATGGAATGGGTTGGATAAAAGTGGTGGACAGATTGATGCTTTAGATAGTGCAGAATATACAGGTAGTCTTATTATACTTTTGAATGATGGTATGAGTTTCGTAAAGCGTAATATGAAAACACTTTGGAAGAAAACATCGGATTCCAGAATTGAAATGCCAGACTACTGCGAGCGAAGTGTTTTTGAAGCATTGGTTAATGCTTTGATTCATAGAGATTATTTAATTAATGGTAGTGAAGTTCATGTAGATATGTTTGATGACCGGCTTGTAATCTATTCACCAGGTGGCATGCCTGATGGAACGCAGATTCAGGAACGTGATATTGACGATATTCCATCTACTCGAAGAAATCCGATTCTTGCAGATATTTTTGCGCGCCTTGGATATATGGAACGTCAGGGCAGTGGCTTGAGTAAAATTCGTACTGCTTACGAAACCGCTGCAAATTATCAGCTTGGTATGGAACCTACATTCAGGTCTAATCGAGTAGAATTTACAGTGAAACTTCCAAATTTGAATTTTAATATGCCAAATGGCACATTAAATGGCACATTAAATGGCACATTAAATGGCACATTAAATGAGGAAGAAAAAATGATATTGGATATATTTCGTTCAAATCCGCAAATTTCATTGACAGCTTTAGGTGAAATGATTTCATTTTCAAGAAGAAATCTGCAAAGAATAACAAAAAAACTGCGAGAGGAAGGTTACCTCGAACGAGTTGGCTCCAAGAAAAGCGGCAGCTGGATTGTTAAGGATTAAAAAAACTGCTATGTTAAAACTTTGTTGTTTTGATACAGAACGAAGGCATTTTTTCTATACAACTTTACAGCAGGAATAACTATATGTAGTTTCTCTATGTACGAAAACAACGTGCGGTGAAAAAATGCATCAATGCAATATGGTGACCATTCTACCAGAAACAGAAGCATTCGAATTTAATAGAGGCTGTAACCATATTGGTTGAGAGATTCTTAAAGTTAAAACAGGATGTTTTGGCATCAAAATAACAGCGATAGTAATGACAGGCTGGTTGGCTGCCGAAAGCAGCTGGTCAGTCTGTTTTGTTATAGGCGGATAAAATGATGCGGATTGATGGTTCTTTATGGTTTGCGGGACGATATGAGCAGGCATGAATCTGAATAAAATGGAATTGCTCACAGTGTGAAGCCATAGCAATAATTTTTGATAAAGATAATGGGGAAACATGGACAAATAGCAGATTTATTGATAAAATGTAACAATCAATTTATCCTACAGAAGGGATACGGTATTTTTGCGTGTGAGAAGCAGACACTGCAAATCATATGGTATAAGAGATACAATCATAATATAGATAGGTTTTATGCATTGCGAGACTGTGGTATGGAAAGAAACAGATAGGAGTGATTACATATGGCAACGATACAGTGGTTTCCTGGTCATATGGCCAAAACAAAACGATTGATTCAGGAGCAGTTAAAGCTGGTAGATGTGGTGATTGAGCTGGTGGATGCCCGCTTGCCGGTCAGCAGCCGCAATCCCTTACTGGATCAGCTGGTTGGAGGGAAAAAGCCGCGAGTCATTATTTTGAACAAGGAAGATTTGGCGGACCCACAGCGAACTGCCTATTGGGTGAATTATTTTAATCAGCAGAGTGATTGCCGGGCATTTCCCTTTAACGCTACCATTAATAAAAAGCAGTTGATTAGTCAGCTGAAAGCCGCTTTGATGGATTTGACCGCAGAAAAACGGGAGCGGATGGCGAAAAAGGGAATCCGCAAACAGACAATCCGCTGTATGATTGTGGGAATTCCCAATGTAGGGAAAAGTACGTTTATTAATATTATAGCAGGTAAGAAAGCTGCGCAGACTGGGGACAAACCCGGCGTTACCCGTGGTACCCAATGGATTCGTCTGGATGCAGATCTGGAACTGCTGGATACACCGGGAATTTTGTGGCCAAAGTTTGAAGATGAAATGGTAGGATTTCGTTTGGCTTTGTCCGGCGCTGTCAGTGATGAGGTGTTTGACCAGGATGAGGTCGTATTGAAATTGATTGCATTTTTAAAAGAACGATATCCCAAACAATTACAAGAGCGGTTTAAGTTAGAGGAAGAACTGTTAGCAGCAGAACCCATTGAGATATTGGAACAGATCGGTAAAAACCGCGGATGTTTATTAAAAGGCGGACGGATTGATTATACAAAAGTTTCCCGTGGAATCATGATAGACTTCCGACAGGCAAAAATCGGTCGGATTACATTAGAGTAAACAATATGTATTTGATCAATCAGCGGATTATTTTATTGGTTAAGATGACGGTTTTGTTAGGTGTGCCATTATTGTGCAGCTTTCTTTTTCCCTGGCTGTCCTTTTGGAAGCTGCCATCGGTGCTATTGCTGTTAGCCGGTTATTATCTGAACAACTGCTATCCTGACAGAATTGTAATCGAAGCGGATAAAATTGAAATCAAGATTTTTTTATATCCTGAATGGATTGTCTATCAGCCGCAGCAGCTGCAATACCAGCAGGGCAAGCATTGTATCTATCTGTATGTGGATGGTAAGCGGCGCTATC
>USPE01000253.1 GCA_900556545.1 uncultured Peptococcaceae bacterium
CAACTGAATGGAACCGCCCCGCGGCGTATACTTGACAGCGTTAGACAACAAATTCAGCAAAATTTGCTGCACACGCACCATATCGCCTTCCACAGCATCATGCAGCAAAGAATCCATCCGCAGTTCAAACACCTGTTGTTTGGCATCCACTTCTGTCTGTATCATTTTAGCTGTATCTTGCAGCATTTTCTTCAGATAAAACGGAACCGTATTTAATTCCAGATTACCATTTTCAATTTTTGACATATCCAGCACTTCATTAATTAAACTCAATAAATGTGCGCTGGACAATTTTATTTTTTGCAGACAATCCTGCAATTTTTCCGAATTCATAATATTCTGTTCTGCAATAGCGGTCATTCCCACGATTGCATTCATCGGTGTGCGGATATCGTGCGACATATGAGACAAAAAATCACTCTTGGCCGCGCTTGCACGACGAACTGCCTCGTAGGCCTCTTCCAATGCTTTTCGGGCCCGTTCTTCCTCCTGCCGCAATTCCAGTTCTTTTTTGCGGCGTTCCGTAACATTCTGAAATGTCATAATCACATGCTGCACAACGCCTTGTTCTTTTTGCACCAGATAAAAATCCATTTGCAGCCATCGCTTCTGTCCGTTTCTTGTATCACGATACTCAATACTGGTTAGGTCATTTCGGCTTTGCAGCTCCCGATTCAAATTGTCAAGGGAAATAAACGCTCTCATTTTTTCCTGATCATCGGATACCACATACTCATCGATATATTGCTGCAGCATAGAGAACACATTTTCTTTTTGTTCATATTCGGCATAATTACCCATGCCGGGTAAACGGATCCCATAAACCCAGTCTTCCGGCAGATTCACATAATAAATGCTCAAATAAGAACCGTTGACCGCCTGCAATGCGCTCTGATTCATATATAACTCTTTCATATTGGCACGCAGCGCCATTTTGCCCTGATGAATATTGCGGAATGTTCCGACCACACGACAAATCATATTATTCCGAAAAATCGCTTTGCCGGTAACGCCATACCACCAGTATTCATCCTGGGCTAAAGAATCATCTAAACAAAACCGGCATTCAAATGGCTGGGCATTTCCCTGACAAATATTCTTTATGACCAGTGCAGCATCTTTAGGATGTACAATATGCCCTTCAGTAAGGATTTGCTGATAGTGAGGGAAGCTGCGTTTTTCTACATAATTAGCACCACCTTCTGTTGTTCTGGGCTCATATGTGGTTAACGTGTCCTCTGCTACTACATATTCATACATAATGTCCGAGCTGCTTTCCATAGCCAATCGATACATTTCCTGCCCCCGCCGCAGCTGTTCTTCTAACATTCTGTTTTTTGTAATATCAAAAAAGATTCGCTGAATAACCTGATATTCCTCCGTAGCCGCAACAATACTATTGCTGCCTTGCAACCAATGGATACTGCCATCCGGCCAACAAATCCGATATTCTACATCTACATTATCACCTAAATTTTTTATCGCGGCATAGGAGTTCACCAAGATATGTCGATCTTCTTCCAACACTGTATCGGCAATCCCTGTTTTCCATTCTCGAAAAAATACATCTCTATCATGATATCCCAGCAAAGAAATGGCCGCCGGATTAATGGATATCAGTTTATACTCCGACGGAGTTCTTCTGAATCGTAAAATTCCGCAGGGAACGGTATTAAAAATGCTTGTCAACAATTCCTTTTGCTGCAAGATTTCCTCTGCTGCCTGCTCTGATTTGGTAATATCTAAATAGAGCGTATGGATAACAATTTCACCGTTCTCATTTTCATACGTTCTTCCGCTGTCCAACACCCATTTTAACGAACCATCTTTACAGATAACTCTATACTTTTGTTCATAGGATTGACCGTTGCTTTTCAGCCCTTCTCTCCGCCCGCACAGCGCACGCTCCCTGTCATTGGGATAAATCAAGGCTGCTACGGCACCGCCGGAAACCTGCATAAATTCATCAACTGTATAACCAAAAACCCGGGCAGCCTCTTCGCTCACATACACATAAGAATACTGTTCATCATCCCGACAGATTGCCAGTCCGCCGGAAACCGAATTCATAATAATTTCCAGCTGTTTGTTTTTCTGCTGCATCTCTTCTTCCAATTTATGCATCGTTTCCTGCACATAGGCGTAAGACTGCTGGCCGATCTTATCCGGAAATAACTCATCTTCCAGCATCTCCATATATGGATTGGAGCAGTGAATATGAACACAGGTGATTCTTTCCGCCGACCACCGAAAAATAAAGGACAGTCTTTGATGAACCTTTAAATACATTGGCACGCTGGGATCTGTGGCAATCCACATAGCACCTGTACACATATACAAATCGTCTGCAATTTCTGTTACATCATACTGTTCGTCCCAGATATTGCACTTGGGAATTTCGCCGCGAAACTGACGAAAAGATTCTGCTGTCCGCTGCCTGCCGACTGCATACTGCCCTTCCCCCGCGCCAAACCAGGTGATGTCCGGCGCAAAGGTTTCAATAACATGTTCCACATCATTTTCACAATAATGAAAATGCATAATCGCACTGGCTTTTTGTTTAATTTGCTCAATTTTTTCCTGCTGGGTTACTATTTCCATATTTTCACCTCTGCCTTTTCTCAACCGGCCCAAACAGATCAAACAGAATTTATGCTATCACTATCAGATTCCGTTATTACCAACATAAATCGCTATAACAAAAATTCTCGCATAATTTGCTCCAGCTGAACAAAATCAACCGGCTTTGTAACATACTCTGTCATGCCTGCTTTTTTAGCCCGGCTAATGTCTTCTATAAAGGCATTGGCCGTCATTGCCACAATAGGAATCGTTTGCGCATCGTTCCGACCGGATGCTCGAATGGCTTTTGTAGCTTGGTATCCATCCATAACAGGCATCTGGATATCCATAAAAATCATATCATAATAGCCATCTTCCGAGCAAAGCACTTTCTCGACTGCCTCTTTTCCGTTTTTCACCCATTCAACCCTTGTTCCGCTCATTTTTAAAACTTCCCGTACAATTTCTGCGTTTAATTCATTATCCTCAACCAGCAAAACCGTTTTTCCGGAAAAATCGACAGCAGAATCAAATACGGTATCCATTCTTTTCAAAGCTTCCTGTTCTTTATTTAAAAACTCTTTAAAGCTGTTTATTAAACGGCTTTTGAATAACGGCTTGGTAATAAACCCATTGATTCCGGCCTCCCGCGCTTTTTGCTCAATATCAGACCAATCATACGCAGAAATTAAAATAATCGGAATATCCTCCCCAACTGCTTCCCGAATGGCCTTTGCTGTAGTAATACCATCCATATCCGGCATTTTCCAGTCTAAAATTACTGCAAAATACGCTTGTCCTGTTTCATGCTGTTCTATTACTTTTTTCACTGCTTCTCGTCCGGATGTACACCAATCTCCCAGCATTCCAATATCCTTTAACGTAATGCAAGCGCTCTCACAGGTAATGGCATCATCATCTACAATTAATACAGGCAGATCAATCAACTCCTGTATCAATTCTTCATCGTGGTTTTGTAATTTTAAGTGAATTGTAACAGT
>USPE01000254.1 GCA_900556545.1 uncultured Peptococcaceae bacterium
TCTGACCTGCTTGTTGAAACAGTATGGAAACAATGTCATGTTCGCCTATGGCGGTGGCTCTGTAAAGAAAAATGGTGTTTACACGGAACTTATGGGGTATCTGAACGCTGCCGAAAAAACAGTAACGGAATTTTCCGGTATTATGTCCAATCCCACTTATGCAAAAGTACAGGAAGGGGCAAAGCTCGCCCGTGAAAATAGGATTGATCTGATTCTTGCGGTCGGCGGTGGTTCGGTAATTGACTGCTGTAAGATGATTTCGGCACAGGCAAAAACGGACAAGGATATTTGGAATATGGAATTGGAACAGCATACCTATCCGTCCAGCTTTGTTCCCATGATTGCCATTGTTACGGCATCCGGAACAGGTGCGGAAATGAATAATGGTGCTGTAATTACCAACGAAGAAAAAAAGATAAAGGCAGGGCTGTTGGGGGCGCAGGCAGACATTGCCATGCTAGACCCTGAATATACCATGTCTCTGCCTATGGCGCAAGTGGTTTCCGGAGCCTTTGATACTTTCAGTCATTGCATGGAAACTTATTTTGGCAAGCCGGAAGAAAATAATCTGTCCGATGATATGAACGAAGCAATTATGCGGAGTGTCATTCGCAATATGCGTATTTTACTGAATGACCCGCAGAATTACGATGCCAGGAGCGAACTGATGTGGGCATCTGCTATGGGAGAAAACAGCATTTTAAAGATTGGCAAAATTACAGATTTTCAGGCGCACCAGATTGAACATCAGTTAGGAGCATACACTGACTGTAATCATGGACGAGGTCTGGCGGTGATTCATCCCATTCTTTACCGACATATTTATCTGGATGGCTTGTCACGTTTTGCGCGATTTGCTGCTCATGTATGGGATATTGATGATTCTGGTAAATCGGAAGCGGAGATAGCTCTGGCCGGTATCAATGCTCTGTCGGCATTCATTAAGGAAATGGCTCTGCCTACAACTTTACGGGAAATGGGGATTATCGACACCCGGTGCTTTAAAGCAGTAGCGGACAGTACCAATATAACAGCAGGTTGCTGTAAAAAATTGTCGCATGAAGAAATCTATCAGATACTAATGGAAGCATTTTAAGAAAAACAGCAGGAGGAATCTATAATGAAAAAATTAACCGCATTAATTATGAGTTTACTGATGATGGCAAGTCTGGTTGCCTGCGGCAGTCATGAAGCAAGCACTCCTGTTTCTTCTGAATATGAAGCCTCTAAGTCAGAACGTGTTCAAACTTCTGAGTCAGAAAATGAAGTGCCGCAGATATCTGACAACAATACGTTGGTTGTTTATTTTTCCATGCCGGAAACGGCCGTTCCTGACAATATGACCGAAGAAGAAGCCAACAGCACCGTAGTTGTCGATGGCCAAGTATTGGGCAACACGCAGTATGTAGCCTATATCATTCAGGAGAATATCGGAGCAGATATCTTCCGCATTGAACCGACGGTTCCTTATCCCACCGAACATGATACGTTGGTAGAGCTGGCGGCTGAGGAACAGGACAACAATGCTCGTCCTGCCATTAAGGAGAGTATTGAAAATCTGGAGCAGTACGATACGGTTTTTGTCGGTTATCCGAACTGGTGGGGGGACATGCCCATGATTTTGTATTCTTTTTTTGATCAGTATGATTTTTCCGGTAAAACGATAATTCCCTTTAATACCCACGGCGGCAGCGGTTTTTCTAATACCATCAGCAACATTGCAGCATTGGAGCCCAATGCCCAGGTCAACGAGGATGGGTTTTCAGTTTCCCGCAACAATGTTCAGGAGGCTGAGCCGGATATTATCGCTTGGCTGCATGATTTGGGTTATGTAAGATAGGAGGTGTTTATGATGAGCAAGAAGGTATTGATTTTGTCCGGCAGTCCGCGTAAGGGCGGTAATTCCGACTTGTTGTGCGACGCATTTATGAAAGGTGCGCAGGAGAGTGGTAATCAGGTAGAAAAGGTTTTTATTCGCAGTAAAAAGATTGCGCCCTGTAACGCTTGCTATTTTTGTAAGCAGAGCGGCGGCCAGTGCGCCATCAAGGATGACATGGCAGAAATTTTAGACAAAATACAGGCTGCTGATGTGATTGTTATGGCAAGCCCTGTTTACTTTTATTCCATTGATTCTCAAATGAAGGCGGTCATTGATCGTTCTGTGGCCCGATGGACAAACATTCCCAATAAAGAGTTTTACTACATTATGACAGCTGCTGAGGACAGCAGCGATGTGATGGATTGCACTCTGGAATGTTTTCGTGGTTTTGCCCGCTGCTTGGATGGCGCCAGAGAAATGGGTGTCATCTGGGGTAAGGGTGTTTATGAAGCAGGGGCAATCAAGGAGATGCCTGTCATGCAGGAAGCTTATGAAATGGGCAAGCAGATTTAAGGGGGTTATGTGATGCAACAGCGTATATTGGGAAAGGATTTGGTCGTGTCTGCCATGGGATTGGGATGTATGGGATTTTCTCATGCGTATGGAGCAGCTACTGAGAAAAAGGAAGCGATTCAGGCCATTCGGGCGGCCTTTGAAATGGGCTACACCATGTTTGACACAGCAGAAAGTTATCTCGGTACAAATATGGATGGAACTGTCTCCTATAATGAAGAACTGGTGGGTGAAGCACTGGCTCCTTATCGGGACAAGGTTCAGATTGCTACCAAGTTTGGTGTTCATCATCAGAATCGCAGCATTGTAACAGACAGCCGTCCGGAAGTAATTCGCAAATCGGTGGAGTGCAGTCTGCGTCGTTTGCACACCGATTATATAGATTTGTACTACCAGCATCGCATAGATGCTTCTGTTCCTGCTGAGGAGGTGGCGGGTGTGATGGCTGACCTGATTGAGGAGGGTAAGATTACCCACTGGGGAATTTCCGAGGCCAACGAGGCGTATCTGCGAAAAGCGCATGCGATTTGTCCGGTGACGGCGATTCAAAACCGTTATTCTATGATGTATCGGGAGTATGAGGCGTTGTTTCCGGTACTGGAGGAATTGAACATCGGTTTTGTGGCGTTCAGCCCTATGGCAAACGGCTTTTTAACCGGAAAATACAATACAAACGCAGGTTTTGTGCAAGAGGATTATCGCAGTGCTATGCCGCAGTTTACTGCTGAAGCTGTAGAAAAAAATAAGGAACTGTTGGCATTATTGAATCGTTTGGCAGAAAATAAAGGTGCCACAGCTGCTCAGATTTCTATGGCGTGGATGCTCTGTAAAAAATCCTATATGGTTCCCATTCCCGGTTCTCGAAAAATTGAGCGGTTAAAGGAGAATGCAGGTGCAGCAGAAATTGTATTAACAGATTGGGAAGTACAATCGCTGGACAGAGCACTTGCTAATATGGAAATGTCGCAAGTGTTTGGCGGATCTGAAATTATAAAATGATATATGGAGGGATTTATATGAGATTCTTTAAAAAATTATGGATGGCTGTCTTAACTGTGTGCATGCTTCTGTCTATTCAGACGGCTGCATTTGCTGCAGTGAATGACAACGGCTTTTTGGATGT
>USPE01000255.1 GCA_900556545.1 uncultured Peptococcaceae bacterium
TAGCAGCCTGATACGGATAATAATTCTGGTCAGTTGCGCTTCTTTGTGTATGGATAATATGATGAAACAGATTTTGGCGAACGATGCATTATTCGCCCAGCTTGACATAAGCAGATAATCGCTCCATGTCGTAAATGACGATGCCTTCTTTTTTGCGCTCCAGAATGCCTTCATGGGTCAGCTTGGTCATCAGACGGCTGATGGAAACGGTATGAATGCCGCAGAATTTGCTCAACTCTACATTGGTAAACATGGGATGGAGCCAATAGTGGCCATCTGCCTGTAAAACTGAGGACATTTTTAAGGCCAATGCTAACACAGAGATACCGCCGCCTAATGTATAAGCGATATAAGAAGCCGACCAGAATTCACAATCATTCACCAATTCCTCCATCAAGCTGTAGCATAAGGCATTGTTTGTGCGTACTTGCTCATCTACCAGTTTCCAAGGAATTTTATAACAGGTACAATCGGTTTTTGCTACGAAATCTAACGTAGTTTCGTCTCCAAATTGCCGCAGGTGCAGCCCCAGCATTTTGCCTGGCTGATGATATTGCAGAATAATATCTTCACCATCTATGGTAGGATTGATCCTGGCGCAGATGCCGTCAATCAGGTAATAGTTATATTGAATGGTTTCTCCCATTGTAAAAATTTTTTCTTTGGCTGCAAAGGTCACTTTGGGAAATTGCTGAAGCCAGTTTTTATCCCACATAAAACCACATCCGTTCTATAATTTTGTGAAAATAAGAGCTATCATAACAAATGTTATTGTAAAGATAAATATTTTTGTATTAGTATAAACACAGCGAATCTTTTGTACAAAAGAAATCAGATTGATATTTTTGAGGTGACTGTTTGAAATGACTGCTGCAAAACAAACAAATATAAAATATTGGATTCATACAATCATAGGTCTGGTTCTGATGTTTGGAATCCAGCACATTCCACCTGTAGCACCGATTACAGAAATCGGGATGCAGATTGGCGGTATTTTTATTGGGGCCATTTATCTTTGGTCCACAGTGGGCACATTTTGGCCCAGTTTAATAGGTATTCTTGCGTTGGCATTTACCGATTATGCTGATATGGACGTGATGTTCGGCGCATTCACAGGCTTTTTGCCATTGATTATGCTGTTCTCCATGATTTTGTTTGGCGCTGTGGGTGATTGCGGTCTGACCCATTACATTGCCCGCTGGTTCTTAACCAGAAAGGTGATCAATGGCCGTCCATCTGTATTCAACTTTTTTATCATGCTGGCCGCTTTCGTGGTGTCTGCCTTTATTGATCCATTGATGGCGTTGCTGGTATTGTGGCCATCATTATACGTAATTTTAGATGAGGTTGGTTACACTGCAAAAGATGAGTATTCAAAAATTTTAGTGGTAGCTACTTTCCTGGCAGTGGTGTTGGGCCAGTGTACTATGCCATTTTTTGGCGGTCAGCTGGTTATCTTGGGCGCTTTTGAAGCTGCCACCGGTATTCCTACCGATTACGGTGCTTATATCTTATTTAATATTTTAACCAGTGTTGTGATCATTTTGGCTACTGCGCTGTTGATAAAATTTGTGCTGCGTCCGGATATGCAAAAGATGGCCAGCATTACCATTGAGCAGATTAATAAAAATCCATTGCCGCCGATGAATTTGCAGCAGAAAATTTATACCGTTGCTGCATTGAGCATTGTGGTATTTGCCTTAGCGCCATCCATTCTGCCGGCAGAGTGGGCGATTGTAGGCTGGATGAATCGTTTGAATCTGGTTGGTTTTACCATGCTGGTGATTGCCCTTTTGGTCATCATTCAGGTAGATGGCAAACCGGTACTGGATCCTGTGCATATTACCAAAGAATATGTCATGTGGGATTTGTATCTTCTGGTTGTGCTGGCGGTATTCCTGTCCAACTGTCTGCTGGATGATGCCACAGGAATCAAACCATTCCTGATTCAGTTGCTGAATCCAGTTTTTGAAGGTCGCGGCACCATGTTCTTTATGATTTTTATGATTGTGTTTGGTGCATTACTCACCAATGTGGCCAACAATGCAGTTTCCGGTGCTGTGCTGATGCAGATAATCGCTGCGCTGTCGCCGTCCTTGGGTATTGACAATCCGGCTCCGCTGGCAATGACGGTAACCATGGCCATGTTTCTGGCAATTTTAACACCGGCTGCGTCTCCGTATGCGGCAGTGCTGCATTCTAATAAAGAACGGGTATCCATGGGTGATATCGGCAAGTACGGTACCATCTTTATGGTTATGGCAACGATTCTGTATATTGTGGTTGGTTTACCTCTGGCCAATATTTTATTCTAATCAATCATTGGCATTATAGCACAAAATTTACGGATAACCTATCTATTTTAAGAAAAATAAAAGAGCGATACGTATCTTGAGAGAACTCTCAGTTGAAAAGATAACGTATCGCTTTTTTGTGAGTGATTGGGATAATCAGGTTGAAGGGGGTATTGCTGTAAGTAGTTGCATTGAGATATTTATAAAAATCAACATGTTAACTGAGAAGGGTTTTGAAATATTTATTTGAATATACTAACAATTTCTTTCAAAATAGAGTGATTCTCTTTAACGATATTTTTGTTATAACAAATTATTAAAGATATGCGCATATCGCTCTTAATTGGTACAATACGATATTCTTCTTCCAAACTTTGATTTAGCCCGCCCAAGCTATTGCTAACAGAAACTCCTTTACAATTTGACAACATATCAGACAATACACTTATATTATTATATTTACCGATTATATTTAAAGTACCGTATTCTTCTAACATTTCAAAAATAGGTAAAGCTAAGTCATAGCCTTCTGTAAACATTAACAAAGGTAGTTTAATAGCTTCTTCAGGAGTAATTTCATCTTTATTGGGAGCAATTAAATTACCGTCTTTACAGCAAATTATGACTGGTTGAGATGAATTAATACGCATAAATTTTACATTTTTATATTCATTTATTAAGTTACATGCGGGCTCCACAAAATAATTTACCAAAATAGAATTTTTATCTTGATTGACAAACTCTAAGTAAGTTTCATTTCCCTTAGAGATATCAGGAAAATCTACATTTATGCCCAATCTTTTGAATTTCCTAAACAGGTTATCTAAATTTCCTTGATAATAACCACGAGACATATAAATTTTAAAAACCTCATTGTAAATATCGCCACCGTTTTCTCCTCTATATCTCGCTACAATATCTTCTA
This sequence comes from uncultured Peptococcaceae bacterium, assembly GCA_900556545.1. Taxonomy (GTDB): domain Bacteria; phylum Bacillota; class Peptococcia; order Peptococcales; family Peptococcaceae; genus UBA7185. The sequence continues at coordinate 3,220 of USPE01000255.1, forward strand.
TTTCGTCCATTTTATAAAATACTTCATTTGTTTTTATAGCAATTTCTTTTGCTGCATTGGTTAATTCAATGCCTTTATAAGTGCGTATTAATAACTGTATTTCTAGTTCATTTTCTAGTTTATGTAAAGATGTACTAATCGTTGATGGAACAACAGATAAATCTTCGGCAGCTAATTTGATAGAATTTAAACGTGCAACAGCTTGTAAGTAGTATAACTGCTCTAATTTTATCATACTTCATATCCCCTTTTAAATTTAGCCTGAATAATTCAC
>USPE01000256.1 GCA_900556545.1 uncultured Peptococcaceae bacterium
CCCATATACACTTTTAAATAACCGCCGCTGCCCACATCCTTTACCAGCACAGGAATACCCTCCTGCCGCAGCAAATCCTGCAAGATTCCCGACTCAATCTGATCAGCATGTTCTGTCAGCAACACCAGGTCCTGCTCTGTATCTGTTTTGCTCATAACGTCGTCACCACCTTTTCTCATTAAGTATTATTATAGCACACTTCATCGAAAATGAACCTGCAAACTCCATGTTTTAAAAAGAAAATATCCACCATGAAAAGCAATCCATCCAGCATATATTGTTTCACGTTTTTTCGGGAAATAAAAAAGGTTCCATCATAAATACCGGGCAATCACTGCCTTGATATTTATGATAGAACCTAAAAAAGTTACCCCGTCTGGACCTGAGAATCGGACGGGATAACTCAAACGATTACGAAGGGCAGCCGTCGACTGCTCTTTTTATATGTATATCCTAACAGAAAGAAACCCGTTCATCAAGTACAAATCTCTCCGCAAAAATTTCACATACTTCAAGAAAAACTCTTTTCAAGCGAACAAATGTATGGTAAACTATCACTCAAAGAGTAGTCACGCTGTTTTGCACAGTGCGTGACGGCAATAGACGGCTTGCCCTGTAGTAAGGGGGTGATCTTACCCCACCAGAAAAGCGTGGGGCATGGTTACATGGGATGCTTTGACGTGTTTATTTACGTTCGGTATGCTATTGGTGGCTGTGATCACCTATTGCACGCGCAAGAAGTAGCTTTTTGAATAAATAAAAAAAGTTACCCCGTCTTGACCTGAGAAATCGGACGGGGCAACTCATAACCAATTTTGAAAGGCAGCCGTTTGGCTACTCTTTTTATATGTATATCCTAGCATAGCAAAAATTATTCGTCAAGCGCAATTTTTCGATTTCATTTTTATAAAATCTTGTATACTATTATACATAGAGAGCGCCTTCCTTTGCGTAGATTTTGTTTGGTAACTCAATTATATCACAAAGGATTCGGCGCTCTCTTTCTTTTATTCTTTTTATCTGAAAAATTTTACACTATCTTAACCAGATCATTTAAAACAATGACTAGAAAAGGTTGCTTTTAGGATAGTACAGTTTTACTTTTCAATAATAATCTGCTGCGTTTCCGCAATCCATTCCACATCAGCACCCAATGCCTCCGCAACGTAACGAATTGGCACATAAGTGCGGCTGTTGATGATAACCGGAGCAGCATCAAAACCATCGATTGTCTGATCAATCGTCATGCGCAGCACCTTGCCGTCAATGGTCAATGTAACCATGCGGGCAGCCTCATTCCAGTCTGCACTGCCGCCCAACGCTTCCGTAACAACACGAATAGGCACCATAGTGCGGTTGTCCACAATCACAGGCGTTACATCGTTAGTAACCGTTCTGTTATTGATGACCGCATTTTTATTGCCAATCTGCAATACCACACGAGTATCATACTCTGCTTCTTCCGTAGTCACAGCCACTTTCACCGCGCTTTCCGGCATGATAAAGCTGTATTTGTTATCCCCCACTTTGGTCACAGTGATTACTTCATCATCACTGTCGGTAACAATCACTTCATCCACCCGTTTGCCGCTGTCCGGTGTTACAGTGATAACCACTTTATCACCGGCCACTGCATTGGACTTATCAAAAGATACCGTTGCACCATCCACACTGTCTGCCTTCACCGGATAATTATAGCTGCCGCTGAATCCACCGCCGGAGCTGCCGCCGGTAGATGGTTTAGAGGGTTCGCTAGGATCAGTTGGTTCTTCACCGCCAGCTGCTTCCTCTGCTGTTTTTACTTCCACGAAAGCAAATGGACTGAAATGAGTGACGGCAAAAGAGGCATACCATGTTCCATCCTCTTCTTGCGTAACTACAGGAATAATTAATTCAAATTCATCACTGCTCTGTTTAAAATGCAGAATACGGAAATTATCCTTTTTGGTAATATTGCTTGGCACCTGCATTTTGATATAAACAGGCACTTTTAATTCCCCATCAGCATTCAAATCCAATGACTCGGCAGTTACGTTCATATCTAAGAACACTGTATTTTTATATTCTTCCGGTGTTTCATAAGTATAACCATCATTCGTTTTTGTTATCTGGAATTTAACTTCATCGTTGTCTTTAACAGCATTTAGCCCGGCGCCAATAATCTGCATACCATCTGTGCTGACGGTACCCTGTGCATCTGCAGAAACTTCTGTTGTCACTGTGATTCCAGTGGACGTTTTGTAGCTGTCTTCCAGCTTTTCAACTTCATCTCGCACAGTATCGGTAGAAACCATAGAAGCCGCTAACTCCGCAGTATTGATTTTATCAATTACATCAAGGCGTACAGCAGATGCTGTTGTCGTTCCAGTTGCAATGTCACTGTTCCAATCTTTTAATGTATCAGCAATACCACTGGCTGTTGTTGCAATATTTGTCTGCGGACGCTCTGTAGAACGGGCGCTGTTGGCCACAACAGTAATATCAGGGCTTAATGCTCTCACATTAAAGCTATAAATACCTGCACCATTTTTTTCATCATTAATTAAATGATACAGCCAATCATCATTGGTATAAACCTGCTCTCCATCAATTGTAACCCTAGCCAAGCTCAGTCCGCTGCTGCCAACTCTTCTTTCATCGTCCTGTTCCTGCTTGTAATACTCAATATCATAACTGTCGCAACCATCAATGTTTGACCAATATCTGGTTAAATTCACCCATGCTAAATTAGATGGCATTACCAACTCTTTTGCCGGACGAACATAATTGAACGGCTCACTTGTTACTACCGCACTATCACTATAATTGTCTTCATTTCCCTCTGCATAAATCTTAACTGTATACGTACCACTTTCGTTAATAGACTCTCTAAAATCAAAAGAAACTCGTCCATTTGTGCCGTATGCACCATAAAAATGCGTGGAATAAATTTCTGCCCCGTCTTTATAAAGCTGGATATTATAATTTCCTTCACACCCTGTAACTGTATTCCAACTAACCACACCATATTTTTCAGTTCCATCTACCTGTTGATTCCAGGTAAGTCCTGTTGGTGCATCCAACTGTGTTGCCGCAAATGCTGTTGTGCTGATGCAGAGCATAAATGCCACTGTCAGCAATATACATAATAACTTTTTGTTGCCCTTCATAAATTTCCTCTCCTTTTTTCTATTTTTGTTTCTCTCCCCTATTCTGCCGCGCAGCCAACCCCTTTCCAATACAAATTGACCATTGCGTTCTGCCCATTTCCATGCTGTTTATCAATCGCAATTGATGCCCAAATCTATACCCTTACCCCATTCGCAAATATTGTCCGACAATCCATAGACTATACACCCCATTGACAACAACACTTCTCCCAAACCACCAGGAGGGCAATATCTTTGCAGAAAGTCCACCTCTGGATGGAGATTTCTGCAGGCTGTCCCAATCGTGGCAGACGCAGTCTGACTAAGATGGACAGGCTAAGAAATGTCCAGAG
>USPE01000257.1 GCA_900556545.1 uncultured Peptococcaceae bacterium
TCCGGCAGGAATATGCGCCTTTGTCGTTAGATGTAAATCCTAACTTATCTTTTGAAACCTTATTATCCAGATAATTACCCAGGTAAATATAAAAATCTTCATTAGAAACTCTCTTTCTTTTTGGGAAAGGGAGTTTTTCTTTTTGGAAAGGATGTGCTATAATAAAAGCCGTAAATTTTGTGAAAAGCAATGTGTGATGTTGCCGTTTATGAATGAATAAAAGGGGTGTTTTGGATGATTATATTACATGTAACCTATACTGCCAAACCCGGCCAGAAGGAGAACTATCTAAAGGCTGTTGCTGCGGCGGGAATTGATGTTGCCTCCAGAGCAGAAGCGGGAAATGTTCGATATGATTACTTTTATGCAGCGCAGCAGGAGGATACCATTTTACTTGTGGAAGTGTGGGAAACTGCGGCGGCGCTGGAAGCCCATAAAGCAACTGCCCATTTTCAGCAGTTGGCCTCTATTAAGGATCGATATATAGAACAGACTGCTGTAGAGCGGTTTGCCTGGGAATAAAGGGGGCGCCGTATCATGTTAGCAGCAGATTGTCATGTCCATTCCATGTTTTCCAGTGATTCGGATACGCCGGTGGAATCCATGATCGAAGCGGCGATTAGACAAGGGCGCACCTATTTTTATCTGACAGACCATCATGATGTGGATTATCCGGTGGGAGAAGATAAGAGGGACTTTATGTTAGATCTGGATGGATATCTGGCCGCGCTGGCGCAGCTGCGGGAAACATATCGAGATCGGATTCAGATCCGCACCGGTATAGAGCTGGGTCTGATGGCGCAGAGCGCTGACAAGATTAATGCCTTTGCCGCCCGATATCCGGTGGATTTCATCATTGGTTCTTCTCATCTTGTGCAGGGGCAGGACCCCTATTATGCCCAATATTATGAGGGCAAGACAGAGCATCAGGCTTATGAGGAATATTTTTTGTCCATTTTAGAAAATGCGAAGGTATTTGATTGCTTTCAGGTGTATGGTCATTTGGACTATGTTATCCGGTATGGTCCTAACAAAGATTTACACTATGATCCATTGGATTATTACGATATTTTTAAAGAATTGCTGACCGTATTGATTGAAAAAGGCAAAGGCATCGAAATCAATACCGGCAGTTTGTATAAGGGATTTTCCTATCCCCATCCCCATGAAACGATTTTAAAAATCTACCGCCAGCTGCATGGAGAGATTATTACAGTGGGCAGCGATGCCCATGTGCCTCAGTATCTGGGATATGGCTTTGAACAGGCAGAGGCTTTATTGCGATCCTGCGGATTTGGCTATTATACGCTGTTTGAAAATGGGAAGCCCTGTCAGATGGCTCTTTAAGGAGGAATTTTTTTGGAACAAGCAACAGAACGGCAACATTGGCTGCAAGCTGTTTGTAATCTGGAGCAAGGCGCAAGGTTGAATCAGCTGCTCAGCATCATGAGCGGTGGTCAAATTGCCTATGTACAGTGGAGCTTTCCTCTTTTGCAGGAAGGATATCAATTGCCGGAGGATCCGGCAGAGTATTTACAGCAGCAGCTGTCTTTGTCTGACTTACAGATGCCATGGCCGCAATGGGATAACCTGTGGCATGCTGCCGGTATCACGCAGGAACGGACCGGTGGAACCGGTGTCATAGTGGTATTGGCCTATGCCCGACAGGAAGAATTTGATCAGGCGCAATTGCAGCAAGCCTTGAGCTGGCTGCAGCAAATGCAGCAGCAGCCCTTTCCGGTGCGGTTATTGCTGTTGGCTTTTTCCCGCGCCAATGATTCGGATGGCACTGATCCGGAGCTGCAAGCATGGCAATGGGAAGAATTGCTGGAAACAGGCATTCAGATGGTCATTGGTCAGGCAGCTATGCTGGAGGAGGTACTGGTATTGCCTCTGGTGGTATATCCCGAATGGCTGAACCGTTTGGCAGAACTGGAAACACAAGCACATAGAAACGAATAGACGTAAGAAAAAAGTCAGCCTGTTTTTGCTCAACAAAGACGGCTGACTTTTTTAGAAACTGTTGAGTACCTCAAAAAAACTTGCAATACAGGTATATTCGCAAGAGTTCGGATTGAATTTACTGCTGCTTTAAGTAAAAGTATAAAGAAGTAGATCGATACAGGCAATACAGACTTTTTCGATAGAGTAAAGCAGATTTCTTATTTTATCATTCAGAGAACGGAGGTTAATTATGCCATACTTTGAAAACTTAGGAGCAAAGCTATATTTTGAGGATCAGGGAAGAGGGAAAGTATTACTTTTTTTACATGGTGCTTCGTGGGATATGCGTCAATGGAAAAATGAAGTTGATTATTTTTCTTCTGAATACCGGGTGATAACCTTGGACGCGCGTGGTCATGGTAAATCTTCTTTACCGAAAGGGAATGTATCTCCTGATATTTTTTGGAAAGATGCAAAAGCGCTACTTGATTACTTAAATATCACAACTGCAATTGTATGTGGGTTATCCATGGGAGGACATACCGCAATGCAATTAGCTATAAATGCTCCTACGCGGGTAGAGCGCCTTATTTTAATAGGCGCACCTTGCACAAACAGCTTTAATCTGTATGAGCGAATTTGTGTGCCGGTCAATCGAATTTGTCTAAAGCTTATGCCTATGAGTTGGATTGCGTGGAGTATGGGGATTGCGTTAGGAACCAATCCTACCACCAAAGAATACATAAAAGAAGTTGTCGGCTCAATAAATCATGATGACTTTAACCGAGTGTGGAAAGCTGTTACCAGTATGGAAAGTCGCTCGGAATTGCCCCAAATAAAGTGCCCTACACTAATTTTAATTGGCGACCATGATATTTTGACGAAACGACAACAGCCATTTATTCATCAATCAATTAAACATTCAAAATTAGTTGTTATTGCTGGAGCTAATCATGGCACAAACTTAGATAATCCTCTGCAAGTCCGGCAAGAAATAAGCGGTTTTATACAAGAACTATGAAAAAATTGAAGAATGGATAGTATGCTTTGCTTGCGACAACAAAATCAGGCTGAAAATTCGGAAGGATACAGAACGAGACCTGTTGTATGTGATAGGAAGAAATATTAATAAGTACCGTTGTTTTCTTTGTGACAAGCTTCATAAATGTACATAAAAATTTTTCTATTTATTTTTCTTTTTCTGATAGATTTGGAACATTTGCTGCGAAATAATAAGTGTAAGAACAAAATGACATTGGCCGATGGACAAAATAAAGAAGGGATAAAGCGATGAGGATAACAGAAAAAAATTTTATTACGCAGCTGCAGCGGGGCAATGAAAAAGCGTTGGAATATGTGATTGATACTTACAGCGGTTTGATTGTTTCGGTGGTGCGCAAGCAATTGTATCATTTGCCTGAATTGCAGCAGGAATGTATTAATGATGTATTATTGGCGCTCTGGCAGCATATTGACAGTTATGATGCCCGGCGAAGCACTTTTGTAAATTGGCTGG
>USPE01000258.1 GCA_900556545.1 uncultured Peptococcaceae bacterium
TGCTGCCTTATATCTCACAAATCATTCAGGATGTTTATCAGCTGTCTAAAGAAGCATTCCGCATTACCACTGATACTTGCCCTGAACTGTCTGCAGAACCTGCTGTTGTGCGGCTTTCTACTGCTCCTATCATTTTGGATGCTTTGTTAGGTACTGTTTTAACAGAGATTGCTCAAACATTACCACAGATCCAGGTAAATATCAATTTAATTGATAACCAGAACCCAAACGAATTATTGAAATTGCCAGATTATGATTTATTTATCGGTCAAAATATCGCCCATGCATTGGATGAGTCCCTGATAGAACTGCAAAACACAGGCGCTATGCAATTAGATAATCTATTCACAGAAAATTTTCAATTTATTGTACACCGCAGTCATCCATTAGCCAGTCACAAAATTTTATCACTAGATGAAATTTTAGAATATCCCATCATTTTACATGACAACGGATTTTCTTCCAATGACTTTTATCAAAACTATCTCCATGACACAAAAAAAATGACTGTATTATTTAAAAGTAACAATCCCAACTCTGTGACAGAAGCGCTGCGTAAAACTTCAGCACTATTTTTAACCACAGATTTGCTCAGCCAAAAAGATTATGCACAGTGCCGCGATTTACGCATGATCCCAGCGCGCAATCTGCAAATTGAGTATTTTGCTCTATATAAAAAAGAACGCACCACCCAATGTGCCATTAAAGAAATTATATCCATTTTAAAATTCGTTCATGCCAAAACAAACGTATCAAAATAAAAATATCACGGAATAAGTATAACAACTTATCCCGTGATATTTTTATCTCAAGCAATTACCAGCCATATACCATTCAAGATCATGACCCCATATACAATTCTACACAAAACCTGGCTGTTTATTTTATCAAATAGCTTCTTACCCAACCAGATTCCAAGAATGATGCAAGGCAGACAGCTAAGACCATACTGTAATATAATACCTGACACCATACCATTACCAGCACGCAAGGCAAAGTCAAATAAAATAGTTAAAAAGAAAAACATCTGCAATGTACTGATATATTCTTCTTTATCATCTAAGATCGCCATAAAATATAGTACCACCAGCACACCGCCCGCACCAAACAATCCATTGATTATACCACCAACCCCATTGATGAGAAGCGCATTTAACAAACTTGGCTGAATTTTGATCTTACCTTGCCCAAAAAACAAGTATACAGCCATCACAACAAAAAGAATCCCCAGTAATTTCAACCAGATTGGATCATTGCCCACACTCTTTAATAAACGAATTGCTAAAAAATTGGTCGCCACAAACACCACAGAAGGAACCGCAAGATATTTCCAGACAATATGTTTCCGGTGCAAATACACATTGAATGACACCATAAAAATACAGGTAAACGATGCTACTGCTAAAGCATCTGTGTACGGAATAAAATAAGGCATAATCATCATCAAAATAATGGCAAATCCAAACCCGCTTGCGCCCTGAACCAATGCGCCAGTAAACGCTGAAACACACAAAATGAAAGCAATACTGAAATCCATATAACTCCCTCCAAACCATCTATACATCACATCAGACAAAATTTGATACTATATCAGCAGGATTTTATTACAACATATCGTTTTGATACCTATAGAAAAACCCTTCTGTGAAAATTTCAAGAAGGGTTCTCCAGGATATCCATTTATTTCGTACAAATTATTCTAACCAACAAGCATCATTACAATTGGAGTTCCAATGATAGTTAATGCCATTGCCAGTATCTGGATTGCAATACCAGCTGAAACTGCCTGCTTACCATTGATCCATTCTTTGTAACTGAAAATATATGCTGCGTTACCAGATGCAGTCGGTGTACAGAAAGAGATATTCAAAATATAAGACGCTAAGATAGCAATAACCAGTGGGCTGATACCCAGTGTAGCGCCAAAAGTATACATAACCGGCGTGAATGCCAACACAATTGCTACGTTATTAACAAACTGAGACAGACACATCGCCAAGAAGAAGAAGGTTACAATAAATGTAAATGCAGTCATACCATCTAACAAACCACTTAAAGCTGTAACGACAGTAGGCATAATGTTGGACTGTTCTGCGTTAATACCAACTACCAACGGAGCGATGGTTGCAAACATAATAATCAAATCCCAGTTAATACCGGCAGCCAATTTAGTAAATGGAACAACATCTTCTTTTTTCCCTAAATTGATAATATAATAAATCCCCAATGTAAACACAACCGCACCAGGAACACTTAAATTCTTTAACCAAACTGTAATGCCCCAATCAGCCGGCATAATACCCGGTAAGAACAGTAAACACATTAACAGAAAGATTAAACCGGTAACCTGTTTCTGTTTGCCATCCATTTTATCATCACGATAACAAGCAAAACGGTCATCATCATTCAGCAATAAACTTACATCTGGTTTTACTACATATTTCAAAAACAGTAATGCGATCACCATTGTTACAATGGCAAATACAATCTGAACTAAGGTAAATAAGACGAAATTCATTTCAAGGCCAGTCATTTTTGTCATAACACTGTTAACAACGAAGGATTGACCAATGAATGGGAATGTACCACCGCCTACAGTGATGGCTAAGATAATAACAATCGTACCAAAGGCAGGGAATTTATCTCCTGTTTTAAATCCGGCCTGTTTGCAGAACTGACCAAAAATCATAGTCATCAATACCATGGAAGCAAACAAGTTAACAAAAGTAGAGATAATAAAACCTGCAAGGCAGAATGTAGTCAAAATTACATACGGTTTTCCTTTTGCAAATTCACGGCTGATGCACCAGTTTGCAACATAGGTAGTTAACCCTACTTCCTGTGCTAACGTAGCAAAACAGAAGAAAAACAAAGTGGTCAATACCAGGTTATCGCTGAAACAAACACCCAATGTACCAAATACTGTGTTGCCTTCCAAATAACCTAACGCACAAATTCCTAAAAAACCCGGCCAGAAGATACTGTCAACGGTCCAGCCGTAAAGAACACCAATAAAGATACCAATTACCTGCATACCATAAGGTGTAATATCACCAATTGGTGGAAGATAACGGAAGCCAAACATGAATAATAACACGATTACAAAATGCATGAAGCTTTTCGCTCTTGCGTTCACAGGAATCACCCTTTCATCAATTATACCGATTACTATATTATAAACTATTGTTTTAAAATAAAATTTTTTACCGAAACGTAAAAGTGATCGTACTTCTTAAAAGATACTATAATTACAAAAATATACCTACTTTTATGTTATTTTTACAACTAATATACTTAGACTGATATACAATCAAGAAAAGTACAGATAGGGTAATCTGCTTTTATCAGATAAATTGTAACCAGATTACCCTATCCTTTCATACTTCAAAATTTGAAATCCTTACGCTGTATGTTCTGTACGAGCAATAA
>USPE01000259.1 GCA_900556545.1 uncultured Peptococcaceae bacterium
CAGTCGGTAGAGCAGAGGACTGAAAATCCTCGTGTCACTGGTTCGATTCCGGTTCGAGGCATCTCTATTTTGAATATGCGGAAGTGGCTCAGTGGTAGAGCATCGCCTTGCCAAGGCGAGGGTCGCGAGTTCGAATCTCGTCTTCCGCTCCAGTAAAAGCAGATTCTAACGAGTCTGCTTTTTTGTTTTGTGTAACAAAGTTGAAGTTTGGTTGGAATCTCTAAGGTTCTGTACATAAATTGGATGATTGGCTTTGTGGGTGGTCGGATATTAGAGTTGCGGTAATTGATATTACTGTCTGTGAGAGATATGGTTTTATTATTTGAGCCATTAAAAAAATAAAAAGTATATTAGTTGAAAACCCTGTTATCACAATCAGTTGATTGTAATGACAGGGCTTTTTTGTTACAAAAAAACGAAGTTTTTTATAGGAAATTTGTTGTATTTTTATGTTAGAAAAAAAGGATTTATTCTGCGTATAATAAAAGAATAGTTTTCACGAAAAATGAATAGTAGGAGGGATTTTCATGGCAGAAAAAACTGCATCTGAAAAACGATTACAGGAATTACGAGAACGTAGCACACGATGCTGTTGCCGTTTTTGTGGTAGTAACCTGGAAATTCGTAAAATTATTTTTGCTGGATATGATGCTAGAATTGAAATATTCTGTTCGGCTTGTAATCGAATTGAATATGGAACAGAGCCAGAAATTTATTTAAGTGCTAAATATTTTGTAGAAAAAATGCAATTTAATTATTATGCAGATTTAGATTGCAATCAGCAGACAAAGGAAATGAATATCGCAAAAGTATGTGACATCATGGCTTGGGAGAATAAGCATATGGGATTTTTGCAATCGGATGGTTTTGCTGTACCTGTACAATTAAATGCGAATGTTTTAGGTAATATGCTGGTGCTGGATGAAACACAATTGACTCAGGCGTTAAAAGAGGAAGGGCTGGTGTAGCTCATGGCAGAAGCAGTAATTCAAGCGGAACAGTTATGTTGTCAGTCAGGCCACCATTATTTATTGAAAGATGTCTGCTGGAAAGTAGGGGCGGGAGAACATTGGGTTGTATTTGGTTTGAATGGTAGTGGAAAAACAACTTTGTTAAGTATTATAGCAGGATTTAAGCAATATACAGATGGTTTTTTACAAGTATTGGGACAAACTTATACAAATGAAAATGTATTGTCTTTATCGAAACAGATTGGTTGGGTTAGTGCCTCTTATTTTGACAAATATTATACCAATGAAACAGTGTTGCAGATCGTATTATCAGGCCTTTTTGGAACGTTGGGCATTGGGACAGAAGTGGAAGATGAACATGTTTATAAAGCACAGGTATTACTGCAGCAATGGCATGTGGGACATAAACGGGATATGCCTTTTTCTATGTTGTCCAAGGGTGAACAGCAAAATGTATTAATTGCTCGTGCTTTGATGACAGAGCCGCAGATTCTGGTGTTAGATGAGCCCGGAACAGGTTTAGATGTTTTAGCCAGAGAGGAAATGTTGCATCATGTGAAGTACTTGGCAGAAACAACCAAAGTCACAATTATTTATGTGACTCATTATCCAGAAGAAATCCAGTCCTGTTTTGATCATTGTTTACTGTTACAGCATGGAAAAGTATTAGCGCAAGGTACCATACAAGATATTTTTCAGGATGGGGTATTATCTGATTTATTGCAAATTCCTGTTCATGTTGAAACAAGAACAGACGGTACCATTACTTTAGGCAAAGTGAGGAAAGGTGGGAATCACTTATGACTTCTATTCGCGATTTGACTTGCATTCATAGTGTGGCTCATATGGCGGAGTATGGAAAATATGAGGAAGAATTCATTGTATATGGCTGTTGTGGCAAAGAAAATGGGAAACTGTTATATCGGATCAGTCCAGATTATAAAGAACTGGCAACGTTTGCGCAGAATGCGATATTTACAGAACAGTATCCATCTCCGATCCATATGGCTATGAACCGTTGTGTTGTACAGGCAGGGCAGAAAGAGGCATTATTGTATGAAACAGAGCTGCGCTTGGCGGCCTCTTTACAGTGTATGTATCCTCAGTTGTTTTTTGATGAAATAGATAAATGTGTAGTAGTAAAATCTTCTGATGCTGCCCGATCCATTTTCTTGCAGTTGCAGACACAAATGAACGGCATTTTTTCACTTGATTATTTGCAGCTGTTTGAGGGCTTGCTTCAAATGGCTTATCAAGCTAAATTATTAACAAAACTTACTTTGACAACGATTCAAGCATGGGTGCAAAAGATGCAAAAGCAAATGGCCTGTGATGTTGTAATTATGAAACCCTTAGAACGTACTTTTTATGGCTTTTGTTATCAAAATAGCAATGGAGCATACTGTTACAAAATGAATGCACAAGAATATGCTGTTTTGCAAGAACAACGAAAAATAAAAAGGCGGGGACTTGCTTGCACACCTATTTTTCATAAAACATATCGTTATGACTATCAGATAGAACCTAAAATGTTGCGTGAACAGTTTCGACAACAATTGGAAAGTTATTTGGGTGCGCAGTATTGGCAATATTGGAAGGCAATCAGAGCATTGCCCTCGGTAGTATCGACAGAACAATTTGTTTCTAGCATGGAAAAGATAGAGAGATTTTGTGGGCAAGAGGCAAAAGAAGCATTTAAAGAATATGCATATGACTGGAATCTTGCTCTTTAAAACACCGGAATAATTGTAATCGATAACAGAATTTTTATAGAAAAACGAAAAAACTACATTGCGTTTATGAATTCCCTTATTTTACAGAGAGTCATTTAGGCAATGTAGTTTTTTTCGTTTGAAGGGGGTAGTCTTTACTCATAAACTGTAGGTACAAAATTTTTCATTAGTTTTTGCAAAAGTTACTTTATCCATATGTTATACAAAAGAAAAATTTATAGATATAATAATACCAGAACGTAACCACCAATAAAAAAGGAGTAGAGTACTATGACAAGAGAAGCAAAGACTGAGAAAATTTTGGTTTTAGGTGTGGACGGTATGGATCCAGCATTAACCAAAAAATTTATGGATGAAGGAAAGCTGCCTAACATTAAACAATATGTGGAACGGGGTGCTTGTCGGGAAGATTTGGTTTTGTTGGGTGCTATGCCAACCATTACACCGCCGCTTTGGGCTACCTTGGCTACAGGTGCTTATCCAGAAACTCACGGGATTACTTGTTTCTGGAGACAGTCTAAAGAAAGCTTGGATGAAATTGTATATGCATTTGATTCTATCGGTTGTAAAGCAGAGCAATTATGGAATGTGTTTGCGGAAGCTGGCAAAAAAACATTGGTATGGCATTGGCCAGGTGGTTCTTGGCCGCCAAGTTCTGACAGCGAAAATTTGATTGTAGTGGATGGAACACA
>USPE01000260.1 GCA_900556545.1 uncultured Peptococcaceae bacterium
AGCTGCCGCCGCAATTTTTGCTGCAGCCACTGCAGCCGCTGCATCCGCCCGATTCAAACTCTTTCCGCACACTGCGCGCTGCAAAGCAAATTCCAACAAAAACAACGGACCCTACAAACAATGTACCCAGATTACTCAATAAAAGTTCCATAAATACCTCCTTACACTGCATGCTGCGCATTCTGTAACTGTTTTTGGTATCGTTGCTGTTTTTCCGGTCGGAACAACAGATACAGCAATGCAATCAGAACAACTACGGCTGCCAAAGTTCCAAGACCGAAACCGCCTCCAGCAAAGAATGTGCCAAACTGATAAATCATCATGGCCACCAGATAAGCCAGACCACATTGATAGCCAATAGCAAACAGGAACCATTTCATATTATTCATTTCCCGTTTCATTGCGCCCATGGCAGCAAAGCAAGGGGCACATAACAGGTTAAATACTAAAAATCCGTATGCAGCAATAGGTGTCATCACACTGGCCAAGTTACCCCAAACTTCTGCACCATCTTCAGCAACCTCTGCAAATCCATACAACATGCCAAAGGTCGCTACCACATTTTCTTTGGCGATTAAACCGGCAATGGCAGCAACAGCCATCTTCCAACCTTCACCGCCCTGAGTCCAGCCTAATGGTGCGAATATCCAAGCCACAGCGCCGCTAATAGAAGCCAGCAACGAATAATTCAGTTCTTCCGCTTCCAACATGCCAAAGCTGCCGTCTACCCAGCCAAAGCTCATTAAGAACCATAATACTACTGTAGATAATAAAATAATGGTACCAGCTTTTTTGATGAAGGACCATCCCCGTTCCCACATGCTACGCAAAACATTTTCTACTGTTGGCATATGGTAAGCCGGCAATTCCATTACAAAAGGAGCAGGATCTCCAGCAAACATTGCTGTCTTTTTCAAAATGATACCGGAACAAATGATGGCTGCAACACCAACAAAATAAGCACTCCAAGCAACCCAGCCCGCATTGCCGAAGAATGCACCGGCAATTAAAGCAATAATTGGCAATTTAGCTCCACAAGGAACAAAAGTGGTTGTCATAATGGTCATTCTGCGATCCCGTTCATTTTCAATGGTTCTGGAAGCCATAATACCTGGCACACCGCACCCTGAACCAATCAGCATGGGGATAAAGGATTTACCGGACAGACCAAATTTGCGGAAAATTCTATCCATAATAAAAGCAACACGAGCCATATAACCGCAGGATTCCAGGAATCCTAAAAAGAGAAACAATACCAGCATCTGTGGTACAAATCCCAAAACAGCGCCAACGCCAGCTACAATACCGTCTAAAATCAAGCCTTGCAGCCAACCGGCACAACCCACTGCAACTAAAATTCCTTCAATGGCCGGAGGAATGATTTCTCCAAACAAAACATCATTGGTCCAATCGGTAACAAGAGTTCCAATGGTAGTAACAGAAATATAATAAACAACAAACATAACGGCAGCAAAAATGGGTAAGGCCAGAATTCGATTGGTCACAACCTGATCAATTTTATCAGAAATAGACAGGCCCTTTCTTTTGGCTTTTACACTGCATGTTCCAATGATTGAAGAAATATATCCATACCGTTCGTTGGTAATGATACTTTCTGCATCGTCATCCAATTCATCTTCCAGTTTTTTGATACTGGTTTCCACGTTAGGAATTGTCTTTAACATGCTACCAATTTTCTGGTCCCGCTCAAATAATTTGATAGTAAAAAACCGTTTTTGATTTTCTGGAACATCATTTCCTAACTGTGTTTCTATTTCCTGTAAAACTGTCTCTACCTGAGAATCAAAGGTATGCACAATTTTGGAAATCTGTTTTGATGCCGCCGCTTTCACAGCCAACTCTGCTGCTTCTTTTATACCGGTGCCTTTTAACGCCGAAATTTCTACTACTTTACAGCCAAGTGCTTTTGAAAGTTCATGAATATGAATTTTGTCCCCATTTTTTTCAACGACATCCATCATATTTACTGCCATCACAACCGGGATACCCAGTTCTAATAACTGTGTTGACAAATATAAATTTCGCTCTAAGTTGGTTCCATCGACAATATTCAAAATTGCGTCAGGACGTTCATTAAGCAAATAATTTCTTGCCACCACTTCCTCTAGCGTATACGGTGACAAAGAATAAATTCCCGGCAAATCTATAATACTTACATCCGGATACCCTTTCAGTTTTCCCTCTTTTTTTTCAACTGTAACCCCTGGCCAGTTTCCCACAAATTGATTGGAACCGGTTAACGCGTTAAACAATGTTGTTTTCCCGCAGTTTGGATTACCGGCAAGCGCTATTTTGTAGCCCATTTTGATATAACCTCCTTATGCTTCCACTTCTATCATTTGTGCATCCGCTTTGCGGATAGACATTTCATATCCTCTTACTGTAATTTCAATTGGGTCACCCAAAGGTGCTACCTTGCGTACAAACACATCACATCCTTTTGTAATACCCATATCCATAATGCGGCGTCTTACGCTGCCATCACCATGTACCTTCACAATTTTTACCTGATTACCACAAGGCACCTCTCGTAAGCTTTTCAAACCTATTACCTCCCAATGCTTTTATTTGTAAGTACAAGCTAACTATCAATCAAAAAAATATCGTTCTATACTAAAATTCGATTTGCCATTGTTTTATCTAAAGCAATCCTTACATCTTTTACCTTTAAAATCATATTACCGCCGATTTCAGAAATAACCGTTACAGGTTCACCTACAACGAAGCCCAGATTTGCAAGATGCTTTTGAATATGATCACGACCTGTAATCTTTAGAATTACTTTTTCCTGTCCATAAGATACCATTGATAACGGCATAAAAATCACCATCCTTTACTCGTTTATGCAGTTTTATATCCATATTCATATATACCTCATCGCATATATAAATTTACTACAACTAACTAAATTTGTCAACACTTTTTTATGTAAAACATTGTTTCTAATACTTCGTTTATATAAATCTTACTTAGTATAGTTTTATAAAGTAATCACAAACCATTCTACATCTATATAATAACACTTTCTATTTGAAAACAAAAAAACAACGCTCCCTATATTCTTCAAAAAGAATAAACGAAACGTTGTTCTCGCCAATCACTAATTACGTTTTATTAAACAATTTGCTGCATGGTAATTGTTTTTTCTTTATAGGCAACTGCATTGTCATCTATGGCAGACGTAGCAAAATACTGCATAATATCTTTTCGAGTAACGATCCCAATAAAAATATTATGCGCATCTACTACTGGTACAAAATTTTGCCGAAAGGCCAATTGCAGCAGATCTTCAATGTCAGCATCAATTTTTACTGATTGATTGTCACGGTATAAAGGCAATTCACTTAATTTCCAACTTTCTGCATCCTTCAA
>USPE01000261.1 GCA_900556545.1 uncultured Peptococcaceae bacterium
ATTGTGGCAGCTGGCGGAAAAACCGAAGACTGCTACCTGACCTTCCAGGAATACTTCCCAAGTCTGCGCGGCGACAGCAAACGCTGGGCAATGCCGGTATCCGCTTTGCTGGGTGCGTTCAAAGCTCAGATGGCTTACGGCGTTGGTGCTATTGGTGGGAAAGACTCTATGTCCGGTTCCTTTATGGATTTGGATATTCCACCAACACTGGTATCCTTTGCAGCTGGCACTGTGGATTCTGAAAAGGTGCTGTCTCCAGAATTCAAAGTAGCTGGTCACGAAGTATATCTGTTTGCGGCTCCATACGATGAAAACGGTCAGCCAAAAATGGCTGCTATCAAAGAAACATGGCAGCTGGTAAACAAAGCAGAAGCAGAAGGCAAAGTGGCAGCTGCCTGGGCATTGGGTAAAGGCGGCGCAGCAGAAGCTGTGTTCAAAATGGCGTTGGGTAATCAGATCGGGTTCAGCAGCTTAGATAGCATCTATGTACCTGCTCTGTTTGAAAAGAACTACGGTGCAATCGTGGTAGAAGCAACCGCTCCAATTGAAGGCGCTGTACTGATCGGTCACACCACAGCACAGCCGCAGATTGCATTGGGCGATGTTGCAGTATCTCTGGATGACCTGACTGCTGTATGGGAAGGTACACTGGAAGATATTTATCCAACCCGCACTTCCGATAAAGGCACTGTGGATGCATACAACTATACCACACGCCCAAGCTACAATGCTGTAAACAAAATCAGCCGTCCAAAAGCAGTTATTCCTGTATTCCCAGGTACCAACTGCGAATATGACACTGCTCGTATTTTAGAACGGGTAGGCGGTCAGGCTGAAATTGTAAACGTAGCCAACCTGACACCAGCAATGCTGGAAGATTCTATTGCTCGTATGGAAAAGGCATTGCAGAGTGCGCAAATGATGATTTTCCCAGGCGGATTCTCCTTCGGGGATGAACCGGAAGGTTCCGGCAAATTTATCGCAGCCTTTATGCGCAATCCAATCTTAACCGAGCGGATTCATGAGCTGCTGTACAAACATGATGGTTTGATTCTGGGTATCTGCAACGGTTTCCAGGCACTGATCAAATTAGGTCTGGTGCCATACGGCAAAATCGTGGATACCGATGCATCCAGTCCAACCCTGACATTCAACCGCATTGGCCGTCATCAGTCCCGCTATGTTACCACCAGAATCGCCTCGGTGAACTCGCCGTGGCTGTCTCTGGTCAATGTGGGTGATACCCATACCATTCCAATCTCCCACGGGGAAGGTCGGTTTGTATGCTCCGATGAACTGCTGGCACAGCTGGCAGCCAACGGTCAGATTGCTACCCAGTATGTAGACTTTGCCGGTCAGCCATCTATGGATATTGCTTACAATCCAAACGGATCCTGCATGGCAATTGAAGGGATCTTAAGCCCGGATGGCCGTGTATTTGGTAAAATGGGACACAGCGAACGTATTGGTACCCATATCGCCAAAAATATTCTGGGTGAAAAAGACCAGCGTATCTTTGAAGCCGGTGTAAAATATTTTCTGTAATAACGGATAGGAAGTTCAATCAAATAAACCAGTAATAGAAATCGTCTGTTGGAGCTATGGTTCCGGCAGACGATTTTTTGTTGTAGTGGAATTTTATAATCCATGTTATAATAGACAGAAAATAATTAACAACTGGGATTTTTTGTTGGAATTTCAATATTGGAGGGAGTAACATGGGGCAATCAGTCATTATCGGAGATACCGTTACGTTTGATGGAAAAATCAGCTATATTATCTACTTTACACTGTTCGATGAACAGGAGGCAGCGCAGCAGCTGGGCAAACAGCCGCAGAACAGTCTGTTATGGCACAGAATAGCAGATGCCTATCCGCAGGCTGTGTTTCAGGATACAGCGGAGGAACATTCTGTTTTTCGAGACTTTAAAATCACACAGGAATTTTTGCACGGCGGCGGGCTGCCTTTTGACTGCTGGCGTGTGTTGCTGTGCGACCAGACAGTCAGCATGGAACTGGCGCCTGTAGAAAAATTACAAATTTTATTTACCGTATTTCCGGAAATCAATATTGGTAAGCTGACCTTTAACCTGCAATTTACAGAAGCGGCCACTTCGCAGCTGGTTTATCTGCACCATTGCAACGGCAACAATGCAGCGCTGACTTTGGCCGATGGACAGCAGGCGTCCATCAATAAAATAACCGAACAAATTTTGCAAACCTTGCAGCTGCTGGGCGCCCATCGGCAGCTGGCCCATTTGATTGAGATTAATCGTTTTGGCACAATGGATGAGATTGGGCAGATTATGAAGCAGGAGAAAAAACGGATGTACGGTATCATCAGTGGTGATGAAGGGTGGAATCATATTCCGGACAGCCTGGCAGAAGAACGCATTCAGCCGGCATGGAGCAGCCGAAACTTTGTGCAGTTTATTACCTTCGGCAGCAATTTTTTGCTGCTCAACCTGATACACTCCCCGGCAGCACAGCATTATCGGCAAAATCAAAGCAGCTTTGGCGGCCAATATTACGACGGCATGAATCCGTACTTTGCGTTAGAACCGGCTATTGCCGGGGTGAATCATGGCATTATTTACGCAGTAGAACTGGTTATGGCTATCAAAACCATTGCCCACCGCATTTTGGATATTCAGTCCTCTTTTCAGCAAAGCTGGACAGGTAATTTTCGAGATGATATCCGGCAGATGAAGAACTATCGCCGAGAACTAATCTCCACGCTGAACCGGGTGGAACAGATTGACATGACAGAACTGGGTGAATTAGAAAAAGTCATCTTGAGCAGCCAGCAGATTACTCCGATCATTGATAAAATTAAATATTTGCTGGAATTGTTAGAGTCAGAGCTGCACCTAATGTATCAAACCAGAACCAACAGCATTGTCAATCTGCTCACAGTGCTGGGCTTATTGCTGACCATCGGCGGTACCTTCCTGACCTGGTTGCAGGTATTTGGCTGAGCAGATTGGAATAGAACCGGATGGGCGGATGTGGGGGAAAAGGAAGAATAAGAAATTAATATTCGTATCTATAAATAAAAATGGAAAAGGTATTATTGATGATTATCGTTTGATCAGTTTAAGGTATTGAATACAGTATTGAAAAGCCTTTGGTTTCTTTGGAAGTTATGCAAAGAAGTCAAAGGCTTAAAATTTCTTAACGGAATATTAACTATGCAGATTAGTTAATGATTTGACAACGAAGCATAGCATTCTTCAAACACAAATAGAGTACTTATGAGACAATTTGCTTAAAATCTCAATAAATATGTAGAAAAAAGAAAGCGTGTCAATAAAATTATGCCACTCTTAAATAATAGTCTTGAAAGTGCTTATATGCAAGAGAGATAAAAAAAT
>USPE01000262.1 GCA_900556545.1 uncultured Peptococcaceae bacterium
GGGCATTGGATGTTTTTGATTGAGGAAAGTCTATGGCATAACCACCCCTAACTCCAATACCTGATTACCAAACAGCCGCGTTTACCACATATCTGTAAACGCGGCTGTTTTTGTATGCCCAAAATTATGTGCAAAACTATGATTCTGCTTGTTTGGCTGCCGGAAAGACAAATTTTTTGATATGGGCAAAATCGTTATTTTCTGTATAGTACACCGCCTGTTCTTTGGCTGCGTAAACAAAGGAAACTCTGGTAGCCCACGGTCCCTCCTGCCGGACGGATTGCAGCAGGGCAAAGGCATCTGCAACGGAAAGACCGGGTGTCTGTTCCAATTGCCGTAAGGCCCGTTGGTAGCGGTCATCGCCCGGCACGATAAAAGCCTTGGTGCTTTCCGGTTTGAGCAACGAATAATTGGTAATTAAAGCGTAGGGCCCTTCTGCTTGCCGATAGCCAATACCCGGCTCGATAATCAGCACCTGCCCCTGCTTGTCCGACAACATGGCCTGCATGGTAGCATCGGGCGCATAGGTGATATGCTTTGTCCTGACCAGATAGAGAGCCTCTGCAAAGGACAGCTGCCCTTTGATAAACCGTTCCGTCAGGTCTGCAATGGTGATGCAGTTGGGAGCGCTGCGGTATGCACCGGCCGAATTGCCATGTACATATAACAACGTTCCCGCATTTCCGTTTTGGTTAACCCCGTGGTAGGAATGGTAGACGCCATCGGGCTGCAAAATGCCGATATAGAAACCATCCGTTTCTGT
Organism: uncultured Peptococcaceae bacterium; assembly: GCA_900556545.1. Taxonomy (GTDB): domain Bacteria; phylum Bacillota; class Peptococcia; order Peptococcales; family Peptococcaceae; genus UBA7185. The sequence continues at coordinate 764 of USPE01000262.1, forward strand.
AAATACTTTATGATTCCAAACAGCAAGGTCGATGTCAAAATTAAAGCCGGTGAGGACATCCTCGCCGCAGCAAACAAATCTGGTACACATTATAGCCGCCCTCCTTTCTTGTGATTGTTGAGTGGGTTCCTGCTTATCATACTGCGGAGAACCGCTGTGTGAAATACCCTGCATAATACCGAACCAATCTGTAGACCGAGCCGGATTGGGGATGCAGCTGTAAAATTTCTCCAAAAACAGTCTAATTTTGACGCCGACCGTCTAATTATGCCATTTGGATTGTTTTTAACAATCAGGTCAGGTATAATATTGGGAAACTTTTAAGGGGGGATGGTATGGCCAGATTACCTGCCATTGCAATTTGCGATGATGATGCCAAGGCCAATCAACAGACGCTGCAGCTGATACAGTACTACGAACAATTATATCCCGAGAATCAAAGCGTGGTATATCAATTTTACTCAGCGCAGGAATTATTAGCCAACGAGGAACAGATAAATCTGCTGTTTTTGGATATTGAGCTGGGCGGGGCGTCAGGTGTGGAGCTGGTGCCGGTGATGAAAGAAAAATTTCCGGGTATCACCATCATTTTTGTTTCTTCTCATACCAAATATTTTATTCACACCACCCGTTTGGGGGTCTTTCAGTTTTTGACCAAGCCTTTGGACCAAATGATATTTTTTGAAGAACTGGATCGCTTTTTTTACCGCTGCTATCAAAACCAGCTGCTGTATACCGTAGAAAACAAAGAAGGTGCCTTTCAGTTTCCGGTGATGGAAGTGATGTATATTTCGTCCTCCATACACCAGTTGGTGGTGCATCACATTGCCGGCGCTCACAAAAAACGGGGGCAGCTGGGCAGCGAAGAAAAACGGCTGCAGCAATTGGGGTTTATCCGCTGCCACCAGAGTTATCTGGTAAATCCCCGTTATATTAAGGAAATACGTAACTATACCATATTTTTGCGCAATCCTGTAAACGGTGCAGTGGAAGAACTGCCGGTGAGCAAAAACCGCGCCCAGCAAACCAGAGCGCTTTACTATAACTGGCGCATGCAGCAGGAGGAATCGCTATGATAAGCTTTGGGCTGGATGCATTGTCTGTTATTTTTGAGTTGTTGATTTATCAGTTTTTCTTTCATCACTTTTTTGGCAAGCCGCGGTTTTCCAAAGCGGTGATGGTGCTGGTTTATGGGGCAGTGGGAAGCATATCGCTGGGCGTATCACAAATGAATTTATCCGATGATATACATACTGCCTGTTATTTTGTTATTATCCTTGGATTGGCATTGTGTTATCCGGGGCAATTGATTATCAAGTTATTGGTGTCGATTTTATTTCAAGCCATTGGTATGGCAGTGGAAAATTGCTATTCGGTTATCTTGTTTCCAGTAAAAGAGGCTGCGCAAATTTATGGACAAAGCGGTCAACAGTTCTATTATTTTATCGGAATTGTATTATCCAATTTAACCATTCTGTTAATTTTGCGGTTGCTGACCAGTTATCAGGGCTATCTGTTTTTGCGCAGACAGGACCTTCCCTTTCCCTTGTATTTTGTGGTGTTGTTTTTCTTCCCGCTGATGATTTTGTATATTATCGACCAGTTTTCTTTATTGTCGGCCCGGGCAGGTGTGCTTGGCTGGCAGACCGTTTGGGTGGTGCTGCTGCTGACCGTGATTGCCATTGCCTTTTTCTTTTTGTTTGATGCTATGCTGCAGGCTATTTACAATCGGCAGCAGATGGACTTGCTGCGCAAGCAGCTGGCGCAGGAGCAGGAATATCATGCCATATTGCTGAACAAGCACCAGCAGTTGCAGGAGCTGCGCCACGACAGCCGCAAGCATTTTGAAACAGTGGCCGGACTGCTGAAAAACGGTCACACCAATGATGCGCTGGCCTATGCCCAGCAGCAGAGCGGCAAGCTGGCGCTGACCGCCGTTGTGCAAACCGGGGTGCCGCTGCTGGACACCATTTTAACCTTAAAAGCAGAGCAGGCGCAGCAGGCCGGTGTTCAGTTTGAAAGCTATGTTTCGGTGCAGCTGCAGCCGGAAAACATAGCGCTGGACGACTTGGCGTCGCTGCTGACCAACGGGCTGGACAATGCCCTGGAGGCGGTGCAGAACATAGAAGATCCCCGGCACCGCAAAATTTGGTGCCGGCTGGTGCAGGACGGCAGCTATCTGCACATTACTGTGCGCAACACTGTTGCCCGGCCGGTGGTGAGTGCGGGCAATACCATTGCCACCACCAAGGCAGACAAAAAACTGCATGGGTTTGGCATGGGCATTATCAAACGGGTGACCGAAAAATATGACGGCAGCTATCAGTTTAGCTGCCAACATAATGTATTTACCTTAAAAATCATATTATTATTGGATAAATGTCAAACCATATAAGCATTAGGGTTTATCCTATAGTTGTCATAAAAATTGCACTTTGCAGTCTATGATAGATATGAAAAAACCTGTGCTATGATGGCAACCATGTGGTTACTATGATCGAAACAGCAAAAAGACAGTCCAGCTAATAAATGTCAATAGCGAAATGAAAAAATAAATTCTTTTAAAAAAG
>USPE01000263.1 GCA_900556545.1 uncultured Peptococcaceae bacterium
GCTGCCGCCAGCACAAGTAAATTGCGGCAGCTTGTTCTGGTCATGCTGCGCAGCTTCCATGAAACGTCCATAGTCAAACCCTTGCCCTTCTATATTTTTTCTACGATTCGTGTCATCAATGCCCGGAACGCAGCCCCGGATTTTGCCCCGGTTTCCAGCACTTCTTCTTCCGTTAAAGGCTGGTCCAGCACACCGGCTGCCATATTGGTAATGCAGGATATGCCCATTACCCGCAGTCCGCAATGGTTGGCCACAATCACCTCAGGCACAGTGGACATGCCTACTGCGCTGGCGCCCCACAGCCGAAACATGCGGATTTCTGCCGGTGTTTCATAGCTTGGCCCTGTGGTTGCCACATAAACACCTTGCTGCAACGTTTGTCCCAGCTCTGCAGCAGCCTCCAGGGCAATATTGCGCAAAGCAGGATGATAGGCATAGCTCATATCGCAAAACCGCACGCCAAAATCTGCTTCATTGGGGCCCATCAATGGATTCTTCCCTAAAAAATTGATATGATCGGTAATCAACATCAAATCACCGGGATGATACTCCAAATTAATACCGCCTGCTGCATTGGACAGCAGTAGATTTTCTACCCCTAACCGCGCCATCACCCGCACAGGATAGGTAATTTCCTCCATGGTATAGCCTTCATAATAGTGCAGTCTGCCCTGCATACAAACAACCGACACACCGCCCAGCAATCCAAACAGCAAACGTCCCGCATGACCGGGCGCTGTACTGGATTTCCAATGCGGCAATTCTTCATAAGGAATCTCGCACACCTGCTCCAAAGCATCTCCCAGCTGACCAAGGCCAGAACCCAGCACAATGGCTGTTTTTGGTCGATAATCGGTTTTCATATGAATATACGCAACGGTTTCCTCTACTTGTTTTGTTAATTGGCTCATAACGTCCTCCTGTTTCACTCCGGCAGTTTTTTTCTTACTGGATTCTTTGTATCAGCAACTGCGCAGCTATTTTTTCTCCGTTTATTTTACCATACAATCCGCTGTTGCCAGCAGCTATTTTTGGTAAAACCAGATATTTTTTCTGCAGCCATAAGAACCTGTTCCCATCTCCTTTAATCTATTTCAAGACGCACCCGGCCGCTTCCTTCCCCAATGAAAAATATTATCATGAAAATCCCGTTCCTTCGTTGATTCTAACCGGAAATATCGATATACTAGAAATGAAACAGAATGACTGTTTATCCAGGTTACCTTTATTGTATCGTTTATAGGGCAATTTTGATGACAGCTATTATAACTAACGTGAAGGTATAACCATGCAAGAAAAGAGGCTTTACTATGTTCTGGAACCCTGATTGGAATACCATTAAGAAAAAATTGAAATTTCAGTTGCAATATAGCTATTTATATGTCCTGTGGTTTTTACGCTGGCTGGTTTTCGGCGCTCTCACAGGTATTGTCTGCGGTCTGATCGGCGCAGCCTTTCGTTTTGGTATCGATTGGGTTACCGCTGCCCGTCAGGCCAATGACTGGCTGATTTTTCTGCTGCCTTTTGCGGGCTTACTGATTGTATTTACTTATCATCGGGCAGGACTGCGGCAGGACCCCGGCACCAATCTGGTCTTATCATCCATCCAATCCAAACAGCATATTCCCATTCGTATGGCGCCGTTGATTTTTTTCGGAACGATTCTTACTCATTTGTGCGGCGGTTCTTCCGGTCGAGAGGGGGCGGCACTGCAAATCGGCGGCAGTGTAGGAGAAGCGCTGGGCAGATTATTTGGTCTGCGTGACACCGATATCAATATTATTGTGATCTGCGGCATGAGCGCCGTATTCGCTTCTCTGTTTGGTACGCCCATTGCAGCAACGGTATTCAGCATGGAGGTTATCAGTGTAGGTGTTATTCACTACAGCGCCTTTGTTCCCTGCATTGTGTCGGCATCGCTGGCTTACGGCATCACGCAAAAATGCGGGATTATCAACGCAGGATATCCGCAGCCTTATATCCCGGAATTATCTTTTTTTATTTTTTTAAAGGTAATTTTGCTGGCTGTCCTCTGCGGTTTGGTCAGTATTTTGTTTTGTGTGATTCTGCATCAATCAGGGCATATCTACAAAAAGCTGATTGCCAATGATTATCTGCGCATCTTTGTCGGCGGCTGTATTGTTGTTGCTCTGACCATGCTGCTGGGCACCCGCGCCTACAACGGGCAAGGGGCAGATATCATCCATCTGGCCCTTACCGGTGACTGTCCGCCTTTTGCCTTTTTGTTAAAAATTTTATTTACAGCTTTGACTTTGGGCGCAGGCTTTAAGGGCGGCGAAATTGTACCGGCATTGTTTGTCGGCGCCACATTCGGCAATGCTGTCGCACCTGTTTTGGGATTGGATCCGGCTTTTGGCGCTGCCATCGGTATGATCGCTTTATTCTGCAGCGTGGTCAACTGCCCGCTGGCATCCATTCTGCTTAGCGTTGAATTATTTGGTCATCAAGCCATTTTGTTATTCTGCATTGCCTGTGCGGTCAGCTATGTATTCTCCGGTTATTATGGATTATACAGCAGTCAGAAAATTATGTATGATAAACTGCATCCGCAATATATCAACACCCGTTCTCACTAACGGCTGCAAAGCTGATGGCCATATCGTTGGCTGTAGAGTTGGCATTAAATCTTCTGCCACCGGTTTTTATCTGTCAGCAATGATGAAAGAGCCGGCGGCAAAACAATCGGCTATTTGAGAATCGGCAATGGTTCGTCTATCAAACACAGGAAAGTGATTGAATCAGAAAATGTCAGAAAGCACATCTTGCATAATTATTCAATATCCACATTTTTAAAATGATATTAATCTCAGCAATAAAAATAGGTGTAGTCTGAAGACGGCACCTATTTTTTGTCCGTTATGCGGATTTATAAAGCAAGAACAAAATACAAGGAGATTGGGTAAAGAAAATCAACTGGCAAGAAAACGGTACTGCTTTGCCAGAGAATGCAGAAAATTTAAAAGCAACTGAACTTGTACAGAGAAACTGCTTTGGGCTGTTAAAACGCTATACAAAGCCTTATGTAAGGCTATTGAGAAAGGGTGTAGTTTGTAGGCTACACCTATTTTTTGCACAGCACAGAAGCAATTGATGGCTGGTAAAAAAATACTGCCGGATAGCCGATAGGACAGGAATTGCCATTGATTTACAGACAGAAAGAAAAATAAACGGAAAAAGAAGATTGCCTGTCCTGGTTTTTTGGAACAGCGCAGTCATCATTTTCATTCCACAAACGCTTATATATAATATATATGCTACTGTAAAAACATAAAACATGCTAAAAACAAAAACATAAAACATGCTAAA
>USPE01000264.1 GCA_900556545.1 uncultured Peptococcaceae bacterium
CTTATGTCACTATGGTTGTTGGCAGGATTCCTATTATTCTATTCTTAAAGTATGACCCATCAGATGTTATTGTAACTTTAGGTGGTTTTATATGGGGACCGATGGCATCCTGTACGGTAGCTGTTGTTGTAGCAATTTTAGAAATGATGACAGTAAGTGGAACAGGAATTTTCGGATGCATTATGAATATTGTGCAGACGCTGTCCTTTGCCTGCACTGCTGCGGTTATTTATAAGAAGAAACGCACTTTGTCTGGCGCAGTGATTGGTTTAGCTTCTGGATGGTTGTTCAGTGTTGTTGTAATGATGTTATGGAATTACCTGATAGCGCCTCTTTATATGGGATATCCCAGAGAAGCCGTTATTGAACTGTTACTTCCGGTTTTTCTGCCATTTAATTTATTAAAGGGCGGCTTAAATGCCTCTCTTACATTTTTGCTATACAAACCGGTGGTTACTGCTTTGCGAAAAAATGGCTATGCACCTTTCTCCGAAAAAGAAATAAAACAAAAACATACAGGACTGTTACTGTTGGCCTTTTGGATTTTACTCACCTGTATTTTGTTTCTGTTATCTATGAATGGAATGATGTGAGGCTAACCATGAATACTATTTACAGCAAAAAACCTATTCATATACTCACAGGTATCGTTGTACATGGTTGCGGAATCGGAAAATATGTAGGAAGCCCTACCGCAAACATAGCAGTTGAAAGCAAGGAGGATATCCCCGCAACAGGCGTTTATATTTCTCAAATACGAATAGATAAGCAGGTGTACTATGGAGTTACCTATATCGGAACCCAACCAACGATTAACAATAGTCAAACTATTAGCATAGGAACGCATATTTTAGATTTTGATCAGAATATTTATGACTGCATTATACAAGTAACTTTGTATAAAAAGCTTCGCGATATTCAAAAATTTGAAAACTTTTCTTTTTTGTTAGAACAAATAAAAAAGGACTACATGGCTGCGCGAAAATTTTGGGGACTACAATCTACTGCGCCCCATTTGGTTATGAAAGACGAACAACATATTGTACGTATCGATAATCATGAAATCTGTTTATCGAAAAAAGAGTTTGATGTTTTATATTTTTTGTATACAAATCCTACAACCGCATTTACAAAAGAACAAATTTATGAAACCGTATGGCAGCAATCCGCCAATCAATATTATCACGCCGTGGAGAACACCATATTTCAGATTCGAAAAAAACTCAAACCCTATTCCAACTTTCATGACTATATTAAAACGATTGTTGGTTATGGTTATAAATTTAATATGTAATAACAAACGTCAATAATGGTTTTGTCATGGTAGCAATGTGGCAAAAACATAATAAAAAACGCTTCCCAGATTCATCATGCTGGAAAGCGTTTTTTTGTCATATGTGACGCTATTACAAATCTTTAGTAAATAGGGTCGCTTTTAATATTATTTTCTATGCAAAGAGAATGGGAATTTTTCATAATATGGTGTAATGGTATCAATGATACCGCGATTATCAGCTTTGCTGAACAATGCAGCGCGGTCTTTCCGGCTCTGCATTTCTGGTTTGATGCTGCCAGGTCCGTTGACACAGCCGCCTTCGCAGGCCATCCCTTCGATAAAGTCTTCCGGCAATTTGCCTACCTTCATCATCAACAATGCTTTTTTACATTCAGCAGCACCATTACACTGCGCCACTTTCGCATCTACCTGAACATCCATTTCTTTAAAGGCTTCCAATACAGCGGCAGTAACCCCACCGGAGGAACTAAATTTTTTACCATAAATACTGCCCTGCTGTAACTGCCGATCGGAAACTTTCAGTTCTACGCCCTTGGCGCGGAACATGGCATCTAATTCTTCAAAGGTCAGTGCATAATCCGCATTGTCCTGTGTAATAGATTCCAATACTTCGCTTTTCTTTGCAATACATGGCCCAATAAATACAGTAATAGCACCTGGATGTTTTGCCCGGATAAATCTAGCCATAGCAGACATAGGAGATACCGTTGTAGAAACATGATCTTCTAATTGGGGGAAATGTTTTTTTACCATGGTGACAAAAGCCGGACAACAAGAAGTTGTCATTTTTTTGCCTTCCTGATAAGCTTCCAGCCATTCCCTAGCTTCACTATCTGCTACCATATCGCCGCCCAGAGAAACTTCATACATATCGGCAAACCCCAGTTCTTTTACAGCCTCTGCCAAATCTGCCATAGAAACATTGCCAAATTGTCCTTCCCCTGCTGGTGCAAACATGGCATAAACTGGCAAGCCCTGATTAATTAAATCAATGACGCTGACCATGAACGAACGATCCATAATGGCGCCAAATGGGCAGTTTTTAATGCATTGACCACAATGGATGCATTTTTCTTCATCTACAACTACAATTTTATTTTCATCCATTGTAATGGCATTGACTGGACAGCTTCTTTTACATGGACGCATCAAATCAGCGATGGCATTGTATGGACAAGCCTGCGCACATTTTCCGCATTCTTTACAAATCTGGGTATCAATTACCGCTTTGTTTTTTTCAATGGTAATAGCATGGAAATTGCAAGCCTGCTGACATTTGCGGCTCATACAATGCTGACAGTTATCGGTAACAACAAAACGATTGATTGGACAACCTTCACAGGCAGATTCTACTACCTGTACAATATTACTGTTTTCTTTATCCTGAATCGGAGAACGTCCTTCCGCTACACGCACACGCTGACGGATAATTTCCCGTTCCTTATAAATACAGCAACGGAAATTAGCCTGTGGGCCTGGTATAATATCATAGGGAATCTGATCCCGTTTTTCTTCTAAATCTTTTAAATAGGCATGTTTGGCGACCTGGTACAACACCTCATGTTTTACATCCACTATGGTTGCGTCTTTGTCAAGCATACTAGTAACACTCCTCTTTATACATATGTGATAGAAACTGTCTTTCCGGCTTTTTCGATAGCATCTTTTAACTGCTCAACCAAAGCAACCCGTAAATTGAAATCAAACGGAATCATTGGATTTTGGTAAGCCGAATTGATAGTTTTTCCTACAAACATCTTAACATCGGTACTTTCTTCTATAATTAACTTTGCCAAACGGGCACCGCCATCTTTTTTATCCAGTTCACCAAAAAAGACATGATCAACACTTCCCTCGTTATATTGCTTTAATAGCTGCAATACACGGTTTAGTGTAAAAATCCCCTCTGTGACCAGATCGATTCCCTGCATGGTAGCCATAGGAGGAATATCTGGATCAAAATACTCCAAAGAAACTTCCAAAGGACGATCCAGCACACGGGATACAATATTGGCGCTTG
>USPE01000265.1 GCA_900556545.1 uncultured Peptococcaceae bacterium
TAAACGATATACCGAGCCAATTAAAAGTTATTTGTTTCACTGATAATTTTGAAACTATAATTGAATATTCTTTTGTAGCAGCACCTATTATGGAATGTGGTTTGGTAGATGATGCTGCTTGGTTGGCTTTGGCTTGCGATGATAATGGTGTATTACAGGTAAAAGAATATGATTTAGAAAGTAAAGTTGTAACGTTGACTGCAACACCAAAAGAAGGTTATGCTCTTTATAGTTGGGGTGACTTTCCTCTTGATGCAGACGCGACATATGATAAAGCAAGTTTTACATTAGATGAAAATGTAATAGTAGGTGCAAATTTTGAAAAAACGGAAGAAATAGAGGCACAAGAGTTTGCAGAAGATGGCGTGGTAATGATGCTTGGAGAAAAGAAACTTCGGAAAGGACGTGTAGTATATACAACAGATGCTGCACCCATTATGGTGGATAATCGTGTTATGGTGCCGATTCGTACTGTAACAGAAGCCTTTAACGGTAAGGCTGAGTGGAATGAAACTGCGCAGCGTGTAACACTTTGCTTTGATGACAGAGAAATATCCATGACGATTGGCAGCACACAGGCTTGTGTTGAAACCACTATGGAGAAAGACGTAGAACTGGACGTTGCACCACTGATTTGTGATGACCGCACCTATGTGCCAATTCGTTTTGTGGCAGAGGCCTTAGATGCACAGGTGCAATGGAATGGTGAAGATAAGACTATTCTGATTACCAAATAAGATGGTTTGTAGAGAGGTTATATAGAGTGGGAGAGGATTTGATGCCAAAGAGAAACAATGGTCTTGTGATAATTTGTCTGCTGCTCTGTATTTGTGTGGGGCTGACAGGTTATGCAGTGCAAACCCAGTTTGTTTATGACCAGCGTGATGTGGCGGTCATAAATCAATTGATTGAAGAAAACAATCTGAATATTCCTAAAAATCTGCCGCATGAATGGAATAATGGGATAAGCATTTGCTGGAGTGAAACCTATCCAAAGCGTATTACGTGGTTGCGGCTTGAGGCAGAACAGCCGATTGGTATGGCAGATTTGTCCGATTTGCAGCAGTTACAGTCATTATCTTGGCATACAGTAACAAATACATTGATTTTGCCTAAAAATGTGAAACAGGTTTCTTGTCCGTTTATTCAATTAAAACAACTGGATTGTTCTAATGCGGAACAGTTGAAATATTTACAGTGTGAAGGCAACCAATTAACAGAATTGGATGTTTCTAATTCAAAAAAGTTAGAAGAAATTGCAGTTTCTAATAATCAATTAACCAAACTGACAGTTCAAGATTTGCCTAAGTTAAACAGGCTTCATTGTAATAATAATCAATTGACGGAACTTAATTTGAAAAACCTTCCTGCCTTGGAACTATTGGATTGCTGCCATAATCAACTAGACCAGTTACAATTTAATAATGTACCAAAACTGGAGTTAGTGTGGTGTTATGAAAATCAACTGCAGGAGTTGGACTTAACAAGTATGAGCAGTCTGACAAATTTGCGTTGCGAGAATAACCAGATTAAACAATTATCGGTGCGAAATCTCCCAAAACTTGAGAGTTTAACCTGCAATCACAATCCACTAGAAAAATTGCAACTGGAAAATCTTCCATTGCTGCGTTCTTTCGATTGTGGGGAACGAGGACGTTTCTATTTGGACGAAACAATGCAGGTGACTGCGTTTGATTATGCTACACGAACTGTGGAAGTGTCGGTGCAACCGCCAGAGGGATATTATCTATCCAGTTGTCAAGGCTTACCGAAGGATGCGCGGATAGACGGCAACACAATACGTTTTACACTGCCTTATATGGAGGTTTGCCTGGAGCCATTTTATTTGAGTGAAGATTTACGTCCGTAACCAATCCTTGATTGGACATTTCTTCCAGACTATGATACAATATTTTGTAAATTTGTTCTGGGAGGTTAAAAACATGAATATAGATCCGGTAGCATTTACACTGGGGCCCATTACGGTGCGCTGGTACGGTCTGTTAATTGCGACGGCTATGTTGATTGCCGCAGTAGGCGGCTGCAGAGCCATGCGCAAGGCAGGGATAGACGAAGATGATTTTTTAACCATTTTTATGGTGACCATTGTGGTGGCCATTCTCGGCGCCCGTGCTTATTATGTGCTGTTTGAACTGCCCTATTATTTGCAGCATCCGGGTGAGATTATCGCCATCTGGCATGGCGGATTGGCTGTGCATGGCGGATTGATTGCCGGTATGCTTGCCATTTATTTTGGCTGTAAACATTACTGTATATCCTTCTGGCAGTTTACGGACATCATTGCCCCCTTTATGATTTTGGGGCAGGCCATTGGCCGCTGGGGTAATTTCTTTAATCAGGAAGCTTACGGCTACGAGGGAGATCCTTCGGCGGTGCCCTGGGCTATGTGGATAGACGGAGCCTATCGGCATCCCACTTTTTTGTATGAATCCATCTGGGACCTGCTGGTGTTTTTGGTGCTGCTGTGGTTGGGCCGTCAATTGTGGGTGCGCCGCGGTGAAATTGCGCTGAGCTATTTGATGCTCTATTCCATGGGCCGTGTGGTGGTAGAAGGATTCCGTACAGACAGTTTAATGCTGGGGCCTTTGCGGATGGCACAGGTGATGAGTCTGGTTCTGTTTTTTGGTGCGCTGCTGGTATTGTGGTATCGGCGAAAAACAGGGAAGGCGGAACAGCGAAAAATCCCCGCAAAAGATAGGTTATCACATTGAAAAAGGTATAAGAAAAATAGCAGTTGCTGCGGATAGAACAAATTCTATCTGCGGCAGCTGCTATTTTGTTGTCCTGAAGTTTTTTACCAAATAGAAATCAAAGTGAATCATATTTTAGTCTGGATTTGCCACAAGCGGTAAAATTAATTTTTCAAAAGGATTCAGCTCCACCTCTTCCATGTAATCCTGATAGCTGTAAGGATATATGGTGTCACGCAAGTTGTGATGATCCCAATATTCATAATAATCAGGGAAATAATGGGGAGTTTCTTTTTTTTCTATACCAATCCCTACATTGATTTTAAAAACAAATGGTGCTGATACACCAGGCGTTTCTCCCCGCTTTCCAAAGAGATAAAAATAGTCATAGTTCAATTCATCATTATGGTACACTACATTCACCGGATACTGATTGGCATCTCCCATTAAGCCGCCGGTAACGGATACCACTTCTTCTTCCCAGCCCATGGCAGAAATATAGCTTAAAACCGCATGTTCAGCCACATCTGATTTTAATGAGGTGATATAGCCCGGTATGATGATTATCAGACTATAAAGCA